>JADFWS010000009.1 GCA_015234065.1 Candidatus Omnitrophota bacterium | reverse complement strand
GGATGAATATTACGGGCGAAAATGTGTTTTGGCAGAGAGGGATCTCGGCCTGCGCGGTGTGTGATGGTGCGCTGCCGATCTTTCGTAATAAGGTTTTAGTTGTTGTTGGAGGCGGGGATTCCGCGATCGAAGAGGCCATGCATTTGGCCAAGTATGCCTCCAAGGTGGTGCTCATGCATCGTCGGGATGAATTCCGCGCAGCAAAGGCCATGCAAAAACGCGCATTGGATAATCCCAAGATCGAGATCCTCTGGAATTCGATCCCCGTGGAGGCTTTCGGGGAGAAGTTCTTAAAAGGCCTTAACGTTCAAAATGTTAAAACCGGGGCGGTGTCGACGCTGGCGTGCAGCGGTTTATTTTATGCGATCGGCCATCAGCCGAATACGGCATTTCTTGGCGGTCAGCTGGACTTGGATGAGGTTGGATATATTAAAACCAGGCCGGGGTCAACCACGACGAGTGTCGATGGCGTTTTTGCCTGTGGGGATGTTCAGGACAAGAAATACCGCCAGGCGATCGTGGCTTCGGGGTCCGGGTGTATGGCGGCGCTGGACGCGGAAAGATATTTGAATGAGCATGTTTGATCGGATCGCGTTGCAGTATGACGCGTTGAATGGTATTCTTTCACTGGGCATGGATATCGGCTGGCGCAGGGCTATGATCCAGGAGCTTCCGGCGGCAACGGGTCTTCAGGTTTTAGACCTGGCGACCGGAACGGCGGATGTGGCGATCCTTCTGGCGCAGGATGCGCGTGTGGCGCGTGTTGTCGGGATCGACGTGGCGGACAAGATGCTCGAGATCGGCGCTGGTAAAGTTCAAAAAGCCGGATTATCCGAAAAAATTGAATTAAGGAATATTGATGCTTGCGCGTTGCCATTTCCGCAGGCGTGTTTTGATGTGGTGACCGTGGCTTTCGGGGTGCGGAATTTTCCGGATCTGATGAGGGGCTTGATGGAGGCGCGCCGCGTACTTAAGCCCGGCGGAAGATTTTTGGTCTTGGAGTTCTCAGCGCCGCAAAACCCGATCCTTAAACCTTTTCACGCGGTGTACCTTCACGGGATTGTGCCGTTTCTTGGCGGGTTTCTGGCGCGGGATCTTAAAGCGTATCAGTATTTAAGCCGTACGATCCGGATGTTTCCGTATGGCGAACAATTTTCTAGAATATTGAAACAGGTTGGTTTTACGATAGTATCCCGGGTCGAACTGGCCCTGGGGGCGGTAACGATGTACAGGGCTTCTTTATGACACGATTGAAAATACTGCTGACGAACGATGACGGTGTCTTTGCGCCTGGTATTATGGCCATGTGGCGGGAGCTTAAAAAACTAGGCGATGTCACGATCGTGGCGCCTGACGGCGAGCGCAGTTCCATTTCTCAGGCGATCACGCTGAATCATCCTTTATATCACCGCGTTGTGCCGTTTGCCGGTAAGGCGACGGCGCATGCGTTAAGTGGAACTCCGACGGATTGTGTCAAGTTTGCGCGGAGTATTGTTTTAAAAGTTAAGCCTGATATTCTTGTTTCCGGGATCAATGACGGGTCCAATGACGGGTGCAGTGTGTTTTATTCCGGGACCGTGGGTGCGGCCCGGGAAGGTGCGCTCATGGGCATCCCCTCTGTGGCCGTGTCACTGGATACAGGAGCGCGTAAGAATTTTGATTTTGCCGCGCGAGCGGGCTGTAAGGTGGTACAATGGGTCATCAAGAACAGCCTTCCGGGAGGCGTGTTCTTGAATGTGAATGTTCCTGACACGGGGGTGTTCAAGACCGGCGGGATCAAGTTCTTTGAACATTGCCCGGTTTCGATCCATAGTGAGTTTCGTATTCGGAAAGATCCGTTCGGGCGTACCTATTATTGGCTGACCGGGCGCCCTCCGGCGAAGAATAAGGGGGCAGTGACCGATACACAGGCGCTTAAGAATGGGCATGTGACCGTTGTGCCGGTTCATTGTGACGTGACAGATCGTCTGTTTTTAAAACAATATGCTTCATCTGCGATTTGATATTCTATGCTGACATCTGAACAAATTTTGAATGCCAAGATCCTGATCGTTGAAGACGACAAATTAAGCCGCCTGTTGCTTAAGAATATCTTGAGTTCAGCGGGCTTTAAGAATATCCGTGCGCTGCCGAATGCCACACGCATTCTTCGGATATATGCGAGTTACAAGCCGGACCTGCTTGTGCTTGACCTGAGCCTTCCGAAGGTCGACGGATTCCGTGTATTGCAGCAGTTGAAAGAGCAGAACCCGGATGACTATCTTCCGGTGCTCGTGATTTCGCAGGAAATGGATGACGGCGTGCATTTGCGCACACTGGCTGCGGGGGCCAAGGATTTTTTAAGCAAGCCCTATGATCGCCCCAAGGTTATTTTGCGCGCCAAGAATCTGATCGAGGTGCGGCTGCTGCACAATGAGGTGCGCGATAAGAATAAAGATCTTGAGAAAGTGATCCGTTCCAGGACGCAGGAATTACGGGATACGCGTTTGGATGTCATCCGCCGCCTGGGCTACGCCGCAGAATGCCGCGACTCGGATACGGGGCAGCATATTGTGCGGATGAGCCGTTATTGTGCGGCGCTGGCCAAAGCCATGGGCATGAATGATGAGGAGTGCGACCTTGTTTTGACGACGAGCCCCTTGCATGATATTGGCAAGATCGCGATCCCTGACAGCGTGCTGTTAAAGCCGGGCCAGTTGACTGCGGAGGAATGGCAGGTCATGAAGACGCATGCGGATATCGGTGGAGAGCTTCTGTCCGGCAGCGACTCGACGTTCTTGAGGATGGCGGAAACGATCGCGCGCACGCACCATGAACGTTGGGACGGTTCGGGCTACCCTCGCGGGCTTAAGGGCGAAGATATCCCGCTTGTCGGGCGCATTTGCGCGGTGTGTGATGTCTTCGATGCCTTGACGTCGGACCGTCCGTATAAAAAGGCCTGGAGCGCGGAAGATGCGTTAAAGGAGATCCGGCGTTTAAGCGGGACTCATTTTGATCCCCGGATTGTTCAGGTATTTTTTGATATTCTTCCAGACATCCGGTCGATCCGGCGCGAGATCGAGACCCTGGTCCGGCTTGTGTCTAAAGAAACAATTCCGGCAAGGTCCGGCGCTGTTGGTAATTTGCGCTAGGATGGGTTTTATCCGTGGCAGGGTTACGGTATCAATGCATACTTTATCAAAAGTTATCGCCGATATACGTGAACAAATAATATTATTCAAGCCCCTCAATGATGGCCATCCGGTATGGAGGCGTGTTGAGGGTTCTTTTTTGCTTGTGGACATAAAGGATTTTCTCCAAGCGCAGGGATCTTATCCGTATTTTTATTGGAAGGAGCGTGATGGGGCGCAAGAGATCGGCGCGCTCGGGGTTGTGCATGAGGTGTCCGTGATCCAGCCGGGAATGTGTACCGGGATGCCCGGCGGGATGCGTTATTTTGGGGGAGTATGTTTTGATCCGCAGCGATCCGGTGCGGAATGGGAAGAGTTTCCTTCTTCCTGGTTTGTGTTGCCGCGGATCGAGATCGTCCGTTCGAAAGGCAGTATAAAGATCGCGGTGCATTTTCGTGATGGTGAGGACCAGGACGCCGCGATCGCGGCGCTTGAATCGTTGCGTGAACCTTTTGGGCCGTCAGCCGCCGAGGGCATGTCCGGCGTGCGTGAGCAGGATATTCCGTCGACGACCGGCTGGGCCGGAAGTGTTCGGAATGTTTTAAAAGCTATCCGGGATGAAGAGGTTTCGAAAGTTGTGTTGGCCCGGCGCACCGACTTTACGCTGAACAGAGAATGTGTGGCTTTGGACGTTTTGCGTCAACTCCAGCTGCTTACGCCCAGGTGTTTTCATGTGGCGGTTCAAGTGTCTTCAAAAGCCGGGTTTTACGCAGCGACGCCGGAGCGTTTGTATAAGCGTTCAGGCCTGACGATCATGAGTGAGGCGATCGCCGGTACGCGGCCCAGGGGGTTGACGCCGCAGGAAGATGGTCTTTTGAAGAATGAATTGCTGGCATCAGCCAAAGAAGCGCGCGAGCATCAATTTGTGGTGACAGCGATTCAAGAAAGCTTGAAGGATCTGACCGGATCTTTGGCAATAGACTCAGCGGCCCCTGATGTTGTACAATTGACCGGTGGCCAGCATTTGGTAACAGGTATTACTGGTACGCTTAAGCCCTGGGTGTGTGATGCGGATATTTTAAAGCGGCTTCATCCCACTCCGGCGGTAGCAGGGTTCCCGACGGCGCGCGCGCTGGAACAGATCCGCACGCTTGAGGCGTTCAGCCGGGGATGGTACGCGGGCCCTGTCGGGTGGTTTGGCCGGGAAGGCAGCGAGTTTTCAGTGGCCATCCGCTCCGGGCTTGTCCGCGGGAATAAGCTTTCTGTTTTTGCAGGTGCCGGGATCGTCGAAGGGTCAGATTCGGCGGCAGAGTGGGACGAGGTTGAACATAAGATATCCGGTATTCTTAAGGTGCTGTTGTGACCCATTTGGCTCCATTACATCTTCATAGGCTCTGGCCCCGTTTGATGGTCCAGGAATTGCTGCGTAACGGCATCGATACGTTTATTGTGTGCCCTGGCGCGCGTTCTTCACCGCTGGCGCTGGCCATTGCCGACGAGAAGAGGGCTAATACGTTTGTGCATGTTGATGAGCGCGGAGCCGCGTTCTTTGCGCTGGGGCATGTTTCTGCCACGCGCAGGCCTGTGGCGATCCTGTGTACGTCGGGCACGGCGGCGGCTAATTTCCTTCCGGCGATCATCGAGTGTTCCAAGAAAAAACTTCCGCTCCTTGTGCTGACAGCCGATCGTCCGCCGGAGTTGCGGAAGGCCGGTGCCGATCAGACGATCGAACAACCCGGGCTTTTTGGTGAATATGTTCGTTTTCAGGATGATGTTCCATGCCCGACGTATGATATCCCGCCGGAAATAATCCTGACCATGATCGATCAGGCAGTATATCGGGCCATGTATCCGTTGCCAGGCCCGGTGCATTTGAATTGCATGTTCCGTGAGCCGTTAGTGCCGGTGGATACGGTTGATGAAAATAATGAATACCTGGCCGGCCTTGCCCAATGGGTAGGAAGTAACAGCCCTTATACGCAATATCATGCTCCTGAGCGTGCTGTTCGCGTGCAGGCTGTCGAAGCGGCGGCCAAGGCGTTAAACGGTGTTGAGAATGGCTTGATCCTCGTCGGAAAGTTGAATTCTGATGCAGAAAGGGCCGCCGTCCTTAAACTGGCGCAGAAACTTCAGTGGCCGATATTGCCGGATGTGACATCAGGGTTGCGGTTAAGCCCGTCGAAAGGCCCTGTGTGCCATTATTTTGACCAGATGCTGGCGAGTGAGAAGTTCGTGAATATGTTGAAGGTTGATGCCGTGTTGCAACTTGGCGGACGCATGACGTCCAAGCGTTTGAATCAGCTGATGGCCGCGAAACGCCCGAGGCATTTCTTGATGGTCTTGAATCATCCGTTGCGCAACGATCCTGCACATCAGGTGACGCTGCGTATCGAGGCTCAAGCAGGCGCATTTTGTACAGCGGTGGAAACTTTAGTTAAAGCGCGGCGCCCCGGGCCGCAACTGCAAACAATTCTGGCTGCGTCGCGTAAGATCGGGCAGCACCTGGAAAAGTTGGCGATCGTTTTGAATGAGCCATCGGTGGCGCGTATGGTCTCCCGATATATTCCGTCGGGTCATGGTCTGTTCCTGAGTAACAGCATGCCGATCCGGGATATGGATATGTATGGCGCGCCCGAGGCTAAAAAGATCATGATCGGCGCGAACCGCGGGGCGAGCGGGATCGACGGGATCATGGCCACTGCCATGGGCTTTGCCGAAGGTGCCAAGCGCCCGGTAACGCTTCTGGTGGGAGACCTCGCGGCGCTGCACGATCTTAATTCCCTGGCACTCTTGGCGTCGGTCCGTTATCCGGTGACGATCGTGATCTTGAATAATGACGGGGGTGGAATATTTTCTTTTTTGCCGAAGGCTGGATCAGCGGCGGACTTTGAACGTTTTATGGCAACGCCGCATGGATGCCATTTTGATGCGGCCGCAAAGATGTTTAAGATTGCGTATGTTCGGCCGAAGGCGTTGTCGGAATTTAAAGGGGCATATCAGGCCGCTGTCGCCGGGAAACAGCATGCGCTGATCGAAGTGGTGACGGAGCGTAATGCCAATGCCGCGCTTCATGCGGATTGGCAAACACAGTGCCGTACAATGGCCGATCAAATAATTCAAAAAGGATAATGATATGCGTTTTGCGCTTAAATGGAAATCTGCCGGAAAGTTTGAAGATATTCAATATGTCAAGAGTGAGGGCATTGCCAAGATAACGATCAATCGTCCTCAGGTGCATAATGCGTTCCGCCCGGAAACAGTGGCCGAGATGTCGGCCGCGTTGCATGATGCGCGCGAGGATGCCAAGATCGGCGTGATCATTTTGACCGGTGCAGGAGAGAAGGCGTTCTGCTCGGGAGGAGACCAAAAGATCCGTGATGAAGCGGGGTATAAGGACGCGCAAGGCGTGAACCGGCTGAATGTATTGGATTTTCAGCGTCAGATGCGCACGTGTCCCAAGCCGATTATTGCTATGATCGCGGGTTATGCGATCGGTGGTGGCCATGTCCTGCATCTTTTGTGCGATTTGTCGATCGCGGCGGAGAATGCCGTGTTCGGTCAGACAGGGCCCAAGGTCGGGTCTTTCGATGGAGGGTATGGGGCGAGTTATATGGCACGCATTGTCGGGCAAAAGAAAGCGCGGGAGATCTGGTTTTTGTGCCGCAAGTATAACGCACAACAAGCGCTGGATATGGGGCTTGTGAACGCGGTGGTGCCGCTGGAACGCCTGGAAGAGGAAACGGTTCAATGGTGCCGGGAGATCCTGGCCAATTCGCCGATGGCGATCCGCTGCCTGAAAGCCGCGTTGAACGCGGATTGCGATGGGCAGGCCGGGCTGCAGGAATTAGCCGGTAATGCCACGATGTTGTTTTATATGACGCCTGAAGGGCAGGAAGGCCGCAATGCGTTTGTTGAGAAACGTAAACCTGACTTCTCAAAATTCAAGCGGCGTCCGTGATCGCTTTATATGAAAACTATTCAGCCGTCTAATCCCTGGTTTCTTGCGATCCGCCCTAAAACACTTCCGGCCGCGGCAGCGCCCGTGCTGTTAGGCGGGGCGATGGCCTGGCAGGCGCATGGTTTTGATGTGCTGGCTGTAGCCGCGGCTTTAGCCGGAGCGCTCTTTATTCAGATCGGCACGAACCTTGCGAATGATTATTTTGACTTTAAGAAGGGGGCTGACACGCCAGAGCGTGTCGGGCCTGTTCGTGTCACACAATCGGGTTTGATCGCCCCTGAGGCCGTGCGCAATGCTTTTATCCTGGCGTTTGCGCTGGCTGTTGCGGCATCGTTGTATCTTATTGTCCGGGGTGGATGGCCGATCGTGATCATTGGCGCGGCTTCTATTCTTGCAGGTATTTTTTATACAGCGACCCGTTTTGCATTCGGTTATTTCGGGCTTGGCGAGATCTTTGTTTTTATTTTTTTTGGCCCGGTGGCTGTGGCGGGCACCTATTATGTTCAAACCTTGAAATATGATCCGTTGGCCGCATTGGCTGGTGTGGCGCCGGGCCTTATTTCTACGGCTGTCTTGAGTGTTAATAATCAGCGAGATATGGATTCTGATCGTAAGGCAGGGAAGCGTACGCTTGCCGTACGTTTCGGAACATCTTTTGCCAAGGCAGAATATATGTTCTGTATTTTAGGCGCGAGTTTCGTCCCGTTCATTATATTCTTTCTGACCGGGAAACATCTTTTTTGCCTGATGGCCATGTCAACGGCGCTTGTGGCGATTCCTGTTATGCGCACGGTGTTCACAAAGACCGACGGGCCGTCGTTGAACAATGCCCTTGCTTCGACGGGCCGGCTGCTTCTTTACGATGCGCTTGTTTTTTCGATCGGGTGGTTGCTGTGAAGATCACGGATTTTGAAATGTACCGCTATACGTTGCCGTTAGCCCTGCCGCTTGTCCTCGAAGGTAAAGAACAGCGTTCGCGTGAAGGGATCATTCTTTTTATTAGAGGTGATAATCATAAGACAGGCCTCGGTGAAATAGCGCCGCTCCCGGGATTCAGTGCGGAACATCTTCAGGATGCAGAAAAACAGTTGTTCATGCTCAGGGATAAAGTCCTTAATACCACGATCCCGGATGATCTCGAGAGCCTGACGTTTCGTTTTGAGACCTGGGTGCGGACGTGGAAGCTGTATCCGTCGGTGCGTTGCGGATTTGAAGTGGCGGTCCTGGATCTTTTGGCACGGTCGCAAGCCCGGCCGTTACGCTGTTTTATCCACGAAGATGCGGCTGACCGCGTTCCCGGGACAATTTTGTTGTCACACAACACTAGAAAAGTGATGCAGCGGGAAGTGTCGGACGCTTTGCACCTCGGCGCGTGTGTATTTAAGTTAAAGGTCGGGGATCCGGATATCAAGACAGATCTTGACCGGGTCATGTGGGTCAAAGAAGTGACGGAGGATAAGGCTTTATTGCGCTTGGATGCTAATCGTCAATGGGAATATGCCCAGGCAGCCAGTTTTGTGAAGGCGGTTGATCTGCAGGGGATTGAATATTTGGAAGAGCCGTTGAAGGATATTGAACAACTGGAGGAATTCAGCGCCGTGACGCAGGTTCCGCTGGCGCTTGATGAAACGACGCGGGAGTGGCAGCCTAAACGCATTGCCGGGCTCAGCACGCTAAAGGCTCTTGTTCTTAAGCCGATGTTTTTAGGCGGATGGGAAAAGACGATGGGGTGGGTGCGCGCGGCGCAGGACGCGGGCCTTCAGGCCGTGATCAGTTCCAGTTTTGAGTCTGCCGTCGGGATCAGAGCGCTCGCTCATTTGGCATGCGCGGCTGGAGGGGCGGCGGCAGGCCTGGATACGTCCAAGTGGTATAGCGATAACCTTCTGGACGAGCCTTTTGAATGTACGTCGGGCATGATCATTCCAGGGCCTTTTGACCTGGAAAAGAGCGATCTTGATTTTCAGCTTATTCGTGCGGTGCATAATGACTGACATATCCTGCCCGATAGCCGTTCATGCCCGGATCAGTCCGGATGCACCGGCGATCGTTTTCGTTGGACATACGCTTTCGTATAAACAGCTTGATGCAGCAATCGGGGCTGCCGTGAAGCGGATGCAGGATCGCGGCGTTTCTTTCGGAAGCCGGGTCGGGATACTGGCACGCAATGACGCGGCGTATGTGATCGCTCTTTTGGCGCTGTGGCGGATGGGAAGCCTGAGTGTTCTTTTGAATCCTCGCCTTCCGTCGCTTTCTGTTGAAGCCGAGCTTTCCGAATTCGGGTGCGATTGCCTGTTGACCAATATTCCCGCGATGGGGACGTCTCCCGGGATCGCGGAACAAAAAATCTTTCTTCATGAGATTGTTCGTTTTGAACGAACAGAGGCTTTGCCCGAGAGTGACCCACTCTTTAAGGAAGATCAACCGGCAGTCATTGTTTTTACGTCGGGAAGTCAGGGCGCGGCAAAGGCGGCTGTACTTTCGTTTGGCAATTTGTTTTTCAATGCGCTGGGGGCCAATGAACATATGTCCTTTGGCCCGGGAGACCGCTGGCTGTTGTCGCTGCCGCTTTTTCATGTGGGCGGACTGGGGATCGTCTGGCGCGTATTTTTGGGCGGCGGCACGATGGTGATCCCGGCGGATGGCGGGGAATGGCTGCCGATCCTTGGCAAAGAGAAGATCTCGCATCTTTCTCTTGTGCCCACACAGCTTTTTCGGTTGATGAGGGTTCCTGGATGTTCTGCGGCAACGCTGTCTTTGAAGGCGATCCTTCTGGGCGGTGCGCCTATTCCCGGAGCCTTGCTTGAACAGGCGGTTTCAGCCGGATTCCCCGTGTATGTGACATACGGCCTCACCGAAATGGCATCGCAGGTGGCAACATCAAAGAAACTGACGGCCGGTCGTGATTTAGACCGGCGTGCACGGGCGTTGCCGTATCGCGATATGGCGATCACAGAGGCAGGCGAGATCCTGGTGAAGGGGAAAACCCTATTTTTGGGTTATGCTGATGGTGTTGAGCTTCGGTCGGCTATAAATACTGACGGGTGGTTTGCCACAGGAGACCTGGGAGAAATCGACGCCGAGGGTGGGCTTAAGGTCAAAGGCCGCAAGGATAATATGTTTTTAAGCGGCGGTGAGAATATCCTGCCGGAAGAAATTGAAGGGTATTTATTGCGTTATAAAGGCATTCTTCAGGCGGTCGTGGCCCCTGTGCTGGATGAAGAATTTGGAGCGCGGCCCGTGGCATTGTTGACAGCAGAGCCAGGGATCACAATATCCCGGGCTCATTTGATGGCGTATCTTGAATTGTACCTGCCGAAATTTAAGATCCCGTCGGCATTTTATTATTGGCCTGAAACGGTACGCACCGAGGCGTTAAAAGTTTCCAGGAAGGAACTGCTGACATTATTTTTGCAGGGTAAAGAAGTATTCAGGTCAGTAGATTGACGTGACGTTGACCGGGACGTCCCAGGTGTCGGCCACGGCCTGAGATTGCTGGAACAGGTCGAACAGCAACGTTCCGATGAGGTCACGGTATTTTGGAGAGATGCGCAGGCGTTTTAGAATGGCATTGGCCTGGACGGCATGTGAACGCACGGCATCGAGCGCGTAGGCTAAAGATCCAGCGTCGACAAGGATCTTTTTTACGGCTTCAAGATCAGCATGGTTCTTTTTACGTTTTAAAAAGATCTTTAGGAATGCCGCAGCTTTTTTCCCTTTCAGTATCCTGTACGCATGAATCACTAAAAGCGTCTTTTTTTGTTCTTCCAGGTCGCTTAAGATCGATTTGCCGATCCGTTGTTCTGTTTCAAAAATACCGATAATGTCGTCCTGGATCTGGAAAGCCTGGCCGATCAGGATCCCGAATTGGGCCAGCGCGTTGATCTCGCGCTGAGGCGCTCCGGCGAGAATAGCGCCTGTGACAAGAGGGCAGTCAAACGTGTAGCGTGCTGTTTTAAGCGAGTAATTAAGGAACACGTCTTTTTCTTTGACGTTCGCGAGAGTGTCCACCCCGTGCAGTGTGTCAATAAATTCTCCCATAGCCGTAAAGGCGGCAGTCTGAACAAAGTACCGTAGTGCGCGTTCTTTGCGGTAAGGGTCTTCCTTCATGGACAAAAACGCATCGATCGCCATGGCATACACAATATCTCCGGCAATGATGGCCAGGTCTGTGCCCAGCTTGTCTGGATTGGGTGTGGCGATAGTTTTGCGCAGAAGGCGGTGCATGGTCGGCTTGCCGCGGCGCATATCCGAGCAGTCGATAATATCGTCGTGAATGAGCATGAAGTTATGCAAAAATTCAATGCATGTTGACGCGTTGTAGAGTGATGGTGTCACTTTTCTGGGGCTGGGAAGGTAGCCTTTATAGCTCAGGATAAAAAGCAGCGGCCGGATCCGTTTTCCTTCGCGCAGGGAGAATTCCCGGATGCTTTCGTAGAGAATGGGATTAACCAGATGGATCTTGTAGGTTTTCTCGATCTGCGTCAGGAAAGAGGCCAGGCTGCTATCGATCTTTCGGCGTAGTGAATTCAGCATTTTTGTATATTAGCATGAACCTCGTTTTCGTCCAGATTTGTTCCTTTATTCTTGCGCGGCGGGTGCAATGGTCTTACGATAAACAGCATGGATGCGTTTCAACCGGACAATAGTCCCGAACCTTTCAGGCTTCTTGAAAAAGAGATGTATTGTATCGACTTGCCCACCGCGCCTTTGCCCGGGATCGGGCGTATCCTTGTTACTGGTGCTTCCGGTTATATCGGCGGAAGGCTTGTCCCTGAATTATTGTTTCGCGGATATAAAGTCCGCATCATGGTCCGCTCATTCTCTCCGGAGTATGCCGAGCGCTGGCCTGACGCCGAGATATGTGTCGCGGATGTCCAGAACAAAGAGCAGTTAAGGTCTGCCCTTAAGGATGTTGATGCCGCGTATTATCTGATCCATTCACTTATTCTCGGGCCGAAAGAATTTGCTCTCGCGGATATTGAGGGAGCCAGGAATTTTCGTGCGGTGGCGGGCGAGATGGGGCTTAAACGTATTATTTATCTCGGCGGGTTGGGGGATGTCCGCAATCAGCTTTCGGATCATTTGCAAAGCCGTGCGCAGGTGGCTCAGGAGCTTGGCAAGGGGGCAGTGCCGGTCACGGTCCTTCGAGCCGCGGTCATCGTGGGTTCCGGAAGCGCCTCGTATGAGATCATGGAGCATCTGGTAAAATCGATGCGGGTTCTTTTTATCCCTTCGTGGGCCAAGAACCGCTGCCAGCCCATTGCGATCCGGGATGTGATCAAATATCTCGTCGGTGTCCTTGAGATCGCCGCGACCTCGGGCCAGTCGTTCGATATCGGAGGGCCGGATATCCTGACCTATGAGGAAATGCTCAAAGCCCTTGCCGGCCTTCAGGGAAAGAAGATCGTTTTCCTGCCCGCGCCGTTTTCGAACATCAGTATTTATGCATATATCACAAGCCTCGTGACGCCGCTGCCCGAGCCGATCACGAAATGCCTGATGGAAAGCCTGGAGCATGAGGTTGTTTGCCAGGATCGCACGATCAAGAAATACCTGTCTTTTGAGAACATTTCGTATCGTGGCGCTATCGTCCGGGCGTTGGGCCGTGAAGAGCAGGACCGGATCTACACGCGCTGGTCTGATGCGTATCCGCCGGCGCATGAATTGGCGATCAAGCTCCACGAACTTTCCAAAGCGCCGGGATATATTGCGGGGTATGAACGGGTTTCTCTGAAGAGCGCTCATGCGCTTTTTGACGCGGTCTGCCGTGTTGGCGGGAAAGAGGGGTGGTTTTACGGCAATTGGATGTGGCGGTTGCGGGGCATGGCGGATAGGGTGTTTTTGGGGGTTGGCAGTGCCCGCGGGCGGAAAAGTTATGGCGCGTTAAGCATCAATGATGTGGTTGATTTCTGGCGCGTGGAGAACGTGCAATATAACAAGCGCCTTTTGTTGCGTGCAGAAATGAAGCTTCCTGGCCGGGCGTGGCTTGAACTTGATATTTCAGATGAGGGTGAGCGCCGGATTCTTAGGGTGAGGGCGTATTATGATACAGCGTCATTGATGGGCAAAGCCTACTGGTATGCCTGCCTGCCATTCCACTATTTTCTTTTCCCCAATCTTATAAAACAGATCGAGCAAAAAGCGCAGGCCTGATTTTAGGGCCGGCTTTGTGTTCGCTGCGTTAAGCGGCCTCGTCTGATTTCCGTTCATCATCCGCCGGTGCGCTTTTGCCGTTCAGCCAGGTCCATTTCATAGGGTAGACGTCGGGATCGAACATCACAAAATACCAGTGCCAGAGGATAATGGCGAGGCAGGCTAAAATGGCTTCATAATAATGAACAGCCGCAATGGCATCAAAAAGCCATTTCGGGAAGAATTTGAGGAATGTTTCTTTCTGCATCATGACAAGCCCTGTGAGCGCCATGACGACCGAGCCCCAGACAAGCGCCCAGTATTCCATTTTTTCAATGTAGCCGTAGAAGCCCTGATGGGGCTTGTCTTTACGCAGGCCGAAATAATACGCAAAGGTTTGAAGAAATTGAGTTAAGTCCGCTTTTTTAGGCAGAAGCTGATCCAGATGCCAGCGGCCTCTGGCAGTGAACAGGATGAACCACAGGTGATACGCAGAGAGCATCATGAATAAAAGTGCGGCGATCCGGTGAACGAGCCCCCGGCCGTCGGAACTTCCCATGAACGGAATGGACCACCAGGCCTGGGGGTTTTTGAGCGCAAATCCTGAATAGGCCAGGGCGATAAATGTTGTGACAAGAATAATGTGCTGGATGCGAACCGCTTTTTCCATGCGCACGGGTCTATTTAAGCTGGTCATGTGGCGATAATGCGCCTGCATTTTCCGGATCAGGTCAAGGCCGTTGTGCACGATCATCATGCCCAAAACAAGAATAAAAAGAAGGATATAAAAAACTTTGACACCTTCGACAGCTTTATTCTGGGCCGCAGAGTCTTTGGGAGAGTGGATCTTGCCGTTCATGACCTGGGCGCCGATCCCGGCGTGGCAGCGGCCGCATGTTTTTACAAGGTTGTTCTTGTTGATCGATGACGCCGGATCAGACTCCGGCAGGATGTCGTGGTTCGTATGGCATGAGGCGCAATTGGCGGCCGTGATCGAGCCGCGCTGGACGGAAAGGCCGTGATAGCTTTCCATATAAGTGTTCACGACAAAATTCGGCATGCGGAATTTGCTGTTGATGCGTTCGGTCTGATGGCATTGGCCGCAGGTTTCAGGAATGTGGGCTGGCGATACAGACGACGTTTTATCGTTGATCCCTTTGATCAAATGCCCGCCGTGGCAGTCGGTACAGACAGGCGCTTCACGCAGGCCCGTGGCCACAGCTTTGCCGTGCATGCTGTGGTTGAACGTGTTCATAATATCTTTGTGGCAGTTGCCGCAGGTGGCAGGGATATTTTGCCAGAATACTTTAGACAAGGTGCTGGCTGCGGGCATGATCTCGTGCGTGCCGTGGCAGGAGGCGCAGGAAGGGCGGGGTTTCCCGTCTTTTTTATTCGCCGCAAAATGAACGGTCTTTTCGTATTCAGCCTGTTTATCATGGTGGCATGTGCCACAGGCAACTTTGCCCGGTGTATCGGTATGCGGTGATTCTTTGATGTCCGCATGGCAGTCAACACAGGCCAGCTCGCCGTGGACAGATTTCTTTAGGACCGTGGCATCAACCGCAGGCGCGTTATCGGCATGGCACTGAAGGCAGTCGCTGTTCGCCGGCCCGGTTGTTTTGGTTGAAGGCATTTCTCCGGCCCCGGCAGAACAGCAGGAAAAAATTGCGAAAATGTATACAGGAATAATGATGTTATAAACAGAAGATATTCTCATGAGATGCCTGTAAAATAGCACGTCAGGCCGGTCTTTTCAATGTGGATTTGATAAAAAGCCTTTTTTGATGAAAACATTCTTCAGTTTTTATTAAAACGATAGATAAATAATTACGTTGAACTGCCTTTATTTAATGTTACTATAAAAAATATTCCGTTCAAATATAAGGATGTGTCATGAGCCATCATATATTCCTGCCGTTCTTCGTTATTCTGGCGTTGCTGACGGCGGTTGTCCTTATCCTGTTCGGGGCGCTGACGATCGCCGCCCTGCCAATTATCTTTTTCGGGATCATTAATAACAGCCTTCCGTCTTTAGAGGAACACTAAGTTGAACGAACATGGCTGATCAGCCTGATCGGTAATTATGTATTTTATAAAAGGGGGTTGCGTATGTTTGGAATAGGGATGCCGGAACTTTTAGTGATATTGCTGATCTGTCTTTTGGTTTTTGGCGCCGAGAAATTGCCGGATATCGGCAAGGCCATGGGCAAGACCATCAGTGAGTTCAAGAAGGCGATGAAAGAAGGCGAAGAAGACAAGAAAGATCCGCTTGCCTCAAGTAAGGACGCAGGCAAGAACTAGGAATTCCTTAGCGCTATGGATAAAAAGCTGACGTTTACAGGCCATCTTGAGGAATTTCGTCAGCGGCTCCTGGTCACGCTGGTCGTTCTTTTGACCATCACCGGAGTGGCGTTCAATCATGTTGACAAGATCCTTCTTGTTTTAAAAGCTCCTGCTGCAGGAAGCATTGACAAGCTTGTTTTCTTCAGCCCGACAGAAGCCTTTCTGGTTTATTTTAAGATCGCTTTTTTAACGGCGGTGATGCTATCTTCACCGCTCATTTTTTACCAGGTGTGGGCCTTTGTTTCTCCGGCGATCGGGGAAGATGTCAAAAAGCGTGGTGGGATCTTTTTAGTCCTGACGGTGCTGGCGTTTCTGGCAGGCGTGTCGTTCGGATATTTTATGCTTCTGCCTGCCGCGATCAAGTTCCTGATCGGGTTTTCCGGCGGGGTGCTTGTGCCCATGATCTCGGTCGGGGAGTATACATCGTTCGTGATCGGCCTGTTGTTGGGGTGCGGCCTTGTTTTTGAGATGCCGGTCTTAAGCTTTTTGTTAGCCAAAGCCGGGGTGTTGCAGTATTGGTTTTTACGTAAGAACTGGAAATATGCGGTCATTATTATTTTTATTGTTGCCGCGATCGTTACACCGACGCCGGATGCGTTTAATATGACGCTGCTTGCGATCCCGATGTTGATCCTTTATGAGATCAGCATATGGGTTGTTAAATTTAATGGTAAAGATGCAAGCCATCAAAAGGATGAAGCCCATGAATAAGCGTCTGTTTTCCGAGAATTTTTATAATCGCACTTCTTATCTGGGGGCGCTTCTTGCGGCGTTAATGTTTATTCTTGAAATCGTCCTGTTCGCGATGGATTTCTTTTCAGGTTATTCTAATGGATATTTAGGCCTGTTCACGTACATGATCCTGCCTCCGATCCTTATTATCGGGCTTTTACTTATTCCCATCGGAGCCCTTCAAAAGCACTACCAGATCAAACACGGGGTCTTGCAGAATAAGAAGTTACCCATTTTTATCATTGATCTGGAAAATCAGGAACACCGCAATGCCCTGGGTGTTTTTATCGTCGGGACTGCGATCTTTCTGATCATGACAGCGGTTGGTTCTTATAAGGCGTTTAATTATACAGAATCTGTTTCGTTTTGCGGTACCACATGCCATAACGTCATGAAGCCGGAGTACACGGCGTATATGGGGTCTGCGCATGCCCGGGTCAAGTGTGTGGAATGTCATATCGGCTCCGGGGCCGGATGGTATGTTCATTCCAAGCTTTCCGGGGCCCGCCAGGTCCTGAAAACAATTTTGAATAACTTTTCCCGCCCTATTCCTGTGCCGGTCCGGGATCTGCGCCCGGCGAAAGAAACTTGTGAAGAATGCCATTGGCCGGGCAAGTCGTTTTCTGCGATCGAACAGGAGCATACGTATTTTCCGAATGACCCGGGAGAAGCTCCTCGCTGGAAGATCCGCATGCTCATGCATGTGAGTGGCGGAGGGAACGGGAGTGCCGGGATCCACGCGCACATGTTCAATAATAATACGATCTATTATGTTGCAGATGATGATCAGCGCCAGAAGATATCCTGGGTCAAAAGCGTGAATGCCGCAGGAGTAGAAACGATCTATACGTCCAAAGGTTCGCCCTATATTAAAGCCGCGCCTTCTGTGGACAAGATCAGGAAAATGGATTGTATTGATTGCCATTCCAGGCCGTCGCATCATTTTCAGGCGCCGGTTCCGCTGGTTGACCGAGCTATGGCAGAAGGCCGGATCAATGCGGATATTCCGCTTATTAAATCCAAGGCCGTGGCTGCGCTTGCCAAGAAATACATAACGGAACCCGAGGCGGTGGATGCGATCCGCGCGTCATTATTGAAATATTATCAGGAGCAGCAGGCTTCTTATTATGCGGCCCATGAGAAAGATGTGCGTGCGGGTATTGAGGCGATCATTGATATTTATCAGCACAATTTCTTTCCCGAGATGGGGTCCCGATGGGATGTGTATCCGGATAATATCGGGCATTTGATCTCACCCGGATGCTTCCGTTGCCATGACGGCGAACATCGGACTCCCGGCGGAAAGGACATTTCCAGAAGCTGTGACCGTTGCCATACGATCATTGAGCAGGGGCCGCCGGACAAGCTTCAGCAGAATATCAACGGGCTTCCTTTTGAGCATCCATTTGTGGGCAATGATTCTCTGGAGGGGACGACCTGTTCGGATTGCCATAACGGATCATAGGATAATGTTGATAAAAACGTTTGATTATTAGGCTAAATTAATTATTATAGGGTTATAAAAAATACTTTTCAGGGTGTTTTCTTTCGGGAGCTGAATGCCTTTTCTTTTAGTCGGAGTTAACCATAAGTCCTGCCCGTTGGATACCAGGGAGAAATTCTTTCTCCAGCCCATGGAAAAGGACCTTCTTTGCGCTGAACTTAACAATGACCCAAGAGTCCTGGCTGTTTTTGTCCTTTCTACCTGTAATCGCACCGAGATCTATCTTGACCTTTTGAGCGCTGACCCGGATATCGTATTTCGCCCATTTTTCCACGTAAAGCAGTTGCCTGCATCAGGCGGATTTGAGAAGTTCTTTTATATTCGCCGGGATCAGGAGATGGTGGCGCATCTTCTTTCGGTGGTTTCAGGTTTGGATTCCCTGATCCTCGGGGAAAAGCAGATCCTCGGGCAGGTAAAAGAGGCGGTGCGCTGTTCACAGGAAAAAAAGATGATGAATAGGGCGTTTAATATTCTGGCGAATGTGGCGATCGAAACAGGCAAGAAAGTCCGCCGGGACACCCAGATCGATTTTGGTGGATCGTCGGTGGCATGGGCCGCGGTCACAAAAGCCGAGGAGATCCTGGGTTCTTTGGACGGGAAGTCTGTCTTGGTCATGGGCGCTGGCAAGATGGGTGGCCTTGCGGCCCAGCAATTAAAGAATAAGGGTGTCGGGAAAATATATGTGATGAACCGGACCGACGAGAAAGCAGATGAGCTGGCGCTTGTATGTGAAGGTGAAGCCGTGCCGTTCTGGAAGATCCGGGAAGTCATGGAGTTGGTGGATGTGTGTATTTGTTCAACGGGAGCTCCGCATTATCTGGTGGATATGGATCTTGTCCAGGCGGTCATGCCGCTTCGTGCTGCCCGTAAGCTGGCGCTGATCGATATTGCTGTGCCGCGGAATATTGATCCGCTTGTTGCGGCGATCGAGGGGGTCACTCTTGTTGCGGTGGATGGCCTGGCACAGGCTGTTGAAGAGAATATGAATAAGCGCCTTAAAGCCGTTGAGCATGTGGAACGGATCATTCGGCTTAAAATAAACGAGTTTTACACAGCTGTTGATAAAGCGCTCATGATGGAGTCACTTCGGGCTTCCGGCAAAGAGGGAGCTGCCTGATGATGGCCTTGTTAAGGATGTTAGGGTCCGCGCGCAGTACCGCGATTATTAGTGGCGGGCTTATTATTCTGCTCATTGTTTCGACATCCATGGAAGCGATCCATGGCACGCCGTTCGCGCAAAAGGTTTTTTATCAGGCGCAATGGTTTGATTTCCTGGTTGCGCTGTTGTGGGTCAATATTTTTTGTTCGACAGTTATCCGCTTTCCTTTTAAGAAGAATCAGATCGGCTTTCTGATCACGCATATCGGTATTTTGATCCTCTTGATCGGCGCGCTCATTACGCGAACGTATTCGCTCGAGGGTGAGGTTGCGCTCTATGAAGGGGAGTCCACGGATTTTGCGAAACAATCCGCATATTCCCTGGCGGTT
This sequence comes from Candidatus Omnitrophota bacterium, assembly GCA_015234065.1. Classification (GTDB taxonomy): domain Bacteria; phylum Omnitrophota; class Gorgyraeia; order Zapsychrales; family Fredricksoniimonadaceae; genus JADFWS01. The sequence continues at coordinate 8,980 of JADFWS010000009.1, read as the reverse complement.
GTTTTTCCGAACCAGGAGGATGAGCGTTTTGACCTGCGCAAAGGGAATTTTGCGGTTGTTATGACCAAAGCCCGTTTGGATGCTAAAGCGCAGTTTTGTCCGCTTCAGAATAAACGCGGCCCCAAGGCGTCGTCTGTTGCCGGTTCCGGCGATAAACTCGCGTTTACGATCACAGATATCCTGGAACGCGCGGTTCAGCGTATACATGTGGCCCCGGGTAATGTCAACGGCACGGTGAACCGGGCCGCACGGGTGACGGTCAAAAGCCGCACGCTTAACCTGAATAGCACGCTCTGGCTTGTGGAGCACGATCCGTATAATCCGTTGTCTGGGGAGAATGCGGCTGGGCCGGTAAGCCTGAAGCTCAGCGAAGTCAAAACAGCGGCGCTTTCTCAAACGCCGGTCTTGCATGTGCTGGATAGATCCGGCAATGAACTGCTTGCGATTGATATGGAAAAGAAGCCGATCCCGGAAATAATCGCGGTCCCAAAGACGGATGTCGAGATCAACAAGCTTGCGTATTATCCGTATGCGGCTGTTGGCGCCGGAAAAAAGATCATCAACGCGCCCGAGGGCAGGACGCGTAATCCGGCGGTCGAATTTGACGTGAAGGATAAAAAAGGCGGGATCACGCATGAGATCAGGTTTGCGTTCTTTCCGGAGTTTGCATCGATGCATCCCTCGGATAAGCCGGTGCATACGGATCTTCAATTTAAGTTTGAGGCGGGTGAGCACAACGATCAGGGCGCGTTGCCGCAAGGATTGCAGGTCGGTATTCATTATGCAGACAATGGTGTGTGGACATATGAAACACAATTTCAGGATAAAACTCTCGGCAGTGGAGCATTGGCCTCGGGTACATGCGCGCCTTCCGGCTGGATGGATGTGGAATTCTGTGCGGATGAGCTTTTGTCCCGGGCGCGTGTTTCATATGATATTGGCGCCTCAACGGATATGACGGGTGTTTTGGCAGCGATGGTCACGGTCCCGTCGGTGAGTGGGGCTGAGCCTTTTTGGGTGTTGGAGGATAAGGAAACCACGGTGCGTACGCCCGCAGGCACTATTGCGTTTGTACTGACGGCGAAAACACTACCGCTGCCGTTTTCACTGGCGCTTAAGAAATTCCGCAGGATCGATTATCCCGGCACCGACACGCCGGCATCGTTTGAAAGTGATGTGTCTTTGAAGGACGCAAAGAACGGCATCACGATGGAGCGTACGATCAGCATGAACAGGCCGCTGATGTATGACGGCTATAAAATATTCCAGAGTTCGTATATGCAGGATGCGCAATATGGCAACGGGTCGGTTTTCAGTGTGGCTAAAAATCCGGGGATCCCCTGGATTTATATAGGTTCAGTTTTCGCCTGTATTGGTGCTTTATTTCAGTTTTACGGCGTTAAGGAAAAGGATGCGGCATGAACAGATGCGGGCGTGTTGTCATAGGGCTGGTTTTGATGGGCATGGTGCTTTTCTCAGGCCAGGCGTGGGCGGGCTTGAATGTCGGGGAGATCCCGATCCAGCATCATGGGAGGATCAAACCGTTTTCGGCATTTGCCCAGGAAACACTTCAGTATATTACTGGTAAGAAGCGCTGGCATGGAGAAGGCGCGTCCCTGTTTTTGATCAGGCGCTTGAATGCGCCGCAGCAGTTCTTAACGATCCCGTTCATTCGTATTGATCATCCGGAATTAAAAAAGATCCTCGGGCTTTCAGCGGAAGAAAATTATTTTTCTGAAGAAAAGATCAAGCTGTCATTAAATACGCTCAGCGGCATTGTGCAAAGTGTTGGTGAAAAACGGAACAAAGACCTTCGCCCGTCGACAATGGAACAGCAGGCTGAAACCGTGTACGGGCGGGTAATGGTTGTTGAGCATTTAAGTACCGGTGAGCTCATGACCGTGATCCCCGGAGCCGATGGAAAAGCCTGGGTGTCGCCGTATGTGGTGAGTTCCAAAGAGTCGGAAACATTCAAACGGCTGGCTCAGGATATTGCGGGTAATGCTCCGGGTGTCCAACAGGAATTGTCTTCCTGGGTTAACAATGTGAGCGGGTTTCTGGGGAAGAATATGTGGTCGCGGGTCAGGATGGAGGCCGGCTATTATGTGTTTCAGCCGTTCTTTTATGCCGGAGTTTTTTATTTCCTGGGTTTTCTGTTCCTGCTTTTCAAAAGTGTTGGGGTTCAGCGGCTGGGCAAGATCGTCCTGGTGGCCGGATTTTTAGCTCATGCGGCGGGTATTTTATTGCGCTGGGTGATCCTGTTAAGGCCGCCGGTCGCGAATATGTATGAAACCATGATCTTCATGGACCTGGTCCTCATGCTGGCGGTGGGTGTGTTTGTTCTGTTCCAGAAGCGTTCGTCGCTGTTGTCAAGCGGGGCGATCGTCAGCGCGCTCGTGATGCTTTACGCAAATTTATTGCCTGTGGATCAGTCGCTTGATGTGGTCACGCCAGTCCTGCGGAGCAGTTATTGGCTGACGATTCATGTGATCACGATCATTTCCAGTTATAGCCTGTTTGCATTTGCGACGGGCGTGTCCCATCGGCATTTGTTCCTGTCGGTGCAGGGCAAGTTGACACCCGAGGAAGATCAGATGTCGGCCCATTCGATCTTGAGGCTCTTGCAGGCGGGGCTTATCGCCCTGGGTGCGGGCACAATTCTCGGCGGAGTGTGGGCGAATGAAGCCTGGGGCCGCTTCTGGGGTTGGGACCCCAAAGAGACCTGGGCGTTTATTACGTTCCTCGGATATATGGCGATCCTGCATTTGCGTTATAGTAAAAAGTTGACGAATTTTGGTCTGGCGGTCGGGTCTATTCTGGGATTTCTTCTTGTTATGATGACGTGGTATGGTGTGAATTTTATTCTCGGGCGCGGTTTGCATAGTTATGGTTCCGGCTCCGGTGGCCTGGTATGGGTCGTGTATTTTCTGATCTTTGAACTTGGCTTTTTGGCGTTTGTTTTTGGGCGCAGGAAAAAGATTTAGTGTGGGATTTTATACTAATATGATGGAGGCAAAAATAATGAAAACATCAGGTCAAGAATTACGAAATTTGGGTATAATTATTCTTATCCTCGGGTTTGCAGGGGGCACGGCTTCTGTGGCGCATGCCAGCATGAAAGAAATGAAGATGTACAAGGAAGCTTTTCCCGGCGTCAAAGTAAAGTGTGTAGATTGTCATGTGGCTCAAAGCCCTAAAAAAGATGATGGCCAGCATGAGGTGAATGAGTACAGCAAGGCTGTTGCTGTTGCGGCCGGGGATGTCGGTGTATCCGCCGAGGCATATAAGAAAGTTGGAACCGTCGAAGATTTTGCCGCAAAGAATAAAAAATAACAGGGAGACGTTATGAAAAAGTTCATATCGGTATTTGTTTTGTTGGTGTTTGCTGTTGGGATGTTTCTTGTTGGTGCAGCGCCGGCACAGGCGAATATCAAGATGATGAAGGCATATAAGGAAGCGTATCCTGATGCCAAAATAAAGTGTATCAGTTGCCATGTTGTGGCCATGCCCAAAAAAGATGATGGCCAGCACGACATGAATGATTATGGCAAGGCTGTTGTAGATGCGGCCGCCAAAGATAATGCCGATAAAGTACCGACGGCAGATACCTTCAAGAAGGTTGGAACGATCGAGCAGTTCAAGAAATAATCTGTACCTTAAGAAAAGGAAAGAGGCTTATGCGAGCCAACACGAACAGATCAAGCAGGATCATTAAGGCGTTCATGTCCGCGGCAGTTGTTCTGGCAGTGTTCTGTGCCTGGAGCGCGGTTCCGGCGTATGCCGTGATCGCGGCCAAGGCGCCGGATGTGTCCATGAAAGCGGCCAAGTATGTGGGCATGGAAACGTGCCTCGGCTGTCATGAGGATCAGGGCAGGACATTCAAGCTGTCACCGCATGCCAGGATCGTGACCAAGGACAAAGACGATCTGGCCCAGGGTTGCGAAACATGCCATGGCCCGGGTAGCCTTCATGCCGAAGCCGGCGGCGGCAAGGGCGTGAGCATCATTAATCCCAAGAAGGATCCCACGATCTGTTTTACATGCCACATGGAAAAAAAGATGGAATTCCGTCTGCCGAATCATCATCCGGTGCTGGAAGGCAAGATGAGCTGTTCGGATTGCCATGATATGCATGGCTCGGATGCCAAGCCGTGGTCAGCCACGTCGATGGAAGGTGTCAATGAGGTTTGTTTCAAATGCCATAAGGAACAGCAGGGACCGTTTGTGTATGAGCATGCGGCATTGCGTGAGGGCTGTACAGTTTGTCATAAAGTTCATGGCTCTATTAATGCAAAAATGCTTCAGGTGCGGGATATGAACCTGTGTCTTAAATGCCATGTCCAGCCCAGTTCTGCCACAGATGGTACGCCAACCGGCATGACGATTATTAGCGATGCGCACACAAATAAGTCAGGTCGCGGCACATGCTGGAGTACCGGTTGTCATTCTGAAGTACACGGTTCGAATTTTCAAAATCACTTGAAACCCTATTGATGAGGAGCGGGACAATGAAATGGCAATATTTCTTATATGCTGTTGTGATCGCAGGAACAGGCATCACAGTCAGTCATGCCCAGGAAACATCAACGGTTTCTTTGGCGTTGGTGCCGATCCAGACCGCTTTTGTTAAGGGAGATCTGGATAAATTTCGAGCCATGAACTGGATTAAAGACGGTTCTCAGTCTGGGATCGGGGATTCGGCATTAAATGCTAAGTTCGGAAAAGATACGATCGTTTCTTTTGAAGGTAGCGGAATGTTTAAGGATTCAGATTATAGTGGCCAAATGCTTGTGATCAAAGATGGGGTCGGTTATATTAAAATGAATTATGGCCAATTTCGCAAATATTATGACAATAAAGGCGGCTATTTCCCGTCTTTTACAAGTGCTTCTTTAAGTAATAGTCAATCTCTTAGGTTAATTACACTTGGTAAAGAACTATCTATGGATATAGGGAAGTTCTCTGTTGAGATCGGCAAAGGGACGCCTGAAGATTCAAGTCTGAGCCTTGGTTATCAGCGCGATACCAAGGATGGCTCGAAAGACAGGTTGACATGGGGATATGTCAAAGATACAGCTTTTGGTAGCACGACTCTCAATGAAAGGCTTCTTGCGCCTACTTTTGCAGATGAGGAAACGAATACAGACACGATCACACTTAAAGGTAAAACAAAGGCTGCAGGGTTTACATTAAAAGGTGAACAGAAAGTTGTTTTGTATAGTGGGAATATCATGAGCCAGGCGCAGATGGAATCTAACTCTGCAACAGCTGCTGATAATCAAATCGTTCGTGCCACGACAATCCCGAATACTAAAGAGATGATGACAACGCTTGCGGCCGAACGCTGGTCTTTAAATGACAAGACGTTTTTTGCTATTGGTTATCGCTTTGCGCATCTTCATAATGATACGTATTGGACCCACCGAGAGCTTAGTTATTTAACGGGCGCTGATCTGAACACGAAGAATTATGATGTTTGGGCTAAAACAAATCAGGATTCAAATATAGTGACTGCACAGTTGCTTTCGAATCTCACAGATAAACTTGCTTTTATTTCCAGGTTTAAGGCTGAGGTCCGTTCGACGACGAGCCAATCGGATGTGGATACAAGCGCAACTAGTGCGATTTCATTGGCAACAGCGAGTAATGTGGCCAATGTTAGTAGTACGGCAGAAAGTTTTTCGTTGCGTTATGCGGGGCTTCCAAAGGCGAGCTTGTACGCAGACCTTGATCTAAAGCAGGAACGTTATGCCAGGACTCTTTTTACTCCTGCGGCAGTTGGTTCGCATGCGGGGACCATGGAGACGCTGAACCATACGCCTGAAGGCCTTGGGACCATTGGCACGCGGTTTTCACCGATGAAGAGTGTTAATGTGACAACAGAATATAAGCACTCGGTTAAGAATGATAAACTTGAGGCATTTCAGAATACTATTCAAAATGATGCGTATATGAATATATTTCGTACGGATAATGATCAGGTGATGTCGCGTGTTTCCTGGAAACCCGTTAGGTGGCTTGAGAATTCATTTAAGGTGCAACAGGTATCAACGGTTTATCATGTTCAGGCGTTGAGCAGGGATATGAGCAAAACCCCAGGGTCTGAACGGGACTTTGTGTATGATGTCGCCCTTTTGCCAACGGATAAGTGGATGTTTAATTTGTCCTATTCCTTGAAACTGCTTAAGGTCGAAGGCCGCGGCGAGCAGTCGACGTTTATTCCACCTGCTTCCACATCGAATGTGTATAGCTATATGTTAACGACAAGCTACATGGCAACAGAGAAACTCAGCCTTTTTAATTCCCTGGAGTTTTCAAGGGCTAAGAATCGGACGAATGATAGTAATTCAATTAATCTTACACCTAATGCGGATACGGTCAATGGAGTTGGCGCGGTAGCTATGTTATGGGGTAATAATGATGCGTGGTGGGATATTGATACAGGTGCAAAATGGGAGCCTAAAAAGAACTTAACCATTGAGCCGCACTATGCATATTATACGTATGAGGCATATCCTGGAATTGAAGCCGGAAATTACAGTGCGCATGTTGTCTGGCTTGATGTGAACGTGAAGTGGTGATCATCGTGTTTCGTTTTATATAGGTGGCTACTAAAAGTCCTCCGGCCTTTAAGCCGGGGGATTTTTATCAAGGGGGATTCTGGTGAAAGCGTATTATCCGGTCAATCTTGATCTTGAAGGCAAAAAGTGCCTCGTCGTTGGCGGCGGGAAAGTGGCCGAGCGCAAGGTGTTGACGCTCCTTAAATTCGGGGCTGATATTGTGGTGGTAAGCCCTGAGATCACGCCCAGGATCGCGCTGCAGGCTCGTGCGGGCAAGGTTATTCATATCAAGCGCGCGTATCAGAAGAAAGACCTGAAAGGCGTTTTTCTGGTGATCGCGGCAACGAATGTTCCGGTAGTTAATGCGCTCGCGGCGCGGCATGCTGAAAGCCGCAATATACTTTTGAACGTGGTCGATGTGCCCAAGCTTTGTAATTTTATTGTGCCGTCTGTTCTTCAGCGCGGTTCGCTTACGATCAGTATATCCACTGGTGGTCAAAGCCCTATGTTCGCGCAGATGTGGCGGCGTAAGTGCGAAAAGTGCCTCACTCCGGCACATGTGACATTTCTTAAAATGCTCGGCAGTGTCCGCCATGAGGTGCGCGAACGCCACAAAACCATGCCTAAATGTAAAGTCGTTTATCGCAAAATATTAAAGTCTTCGGTATTAGAACTATTACAAAAGAATAAACCGCGTGAAGCGAAAGATTTGATGCAGACGATCATTGGAAAATGAGCATTAGCGGCGTCATCCGGAGAAGCGCATCATCCGGAGAAGCACGTCATCCGGAGAAGCACGTCATCCTGAGGCGAAGCCGAAGGATCCCCAGGATTTTTTTGTTTGCTGATAAAGAATGTGTTAAGAAAATAATGCGGGAGATCCTTCGCCTGCGGGCTCAGGATGACCGTTGTATTCAATAACAGGAAGTGTTTTATGGGCCATGGATTAATCAGGGTCGGCACCCGAAAAAGTCAGCTTGCCTTGACGCAAACGCATCAGGTGATTGCGATCCTGCAGGGGTTGTGTCCTGGCCAGGAGTTCGAGGTCAAGACCATCTCAACAGCCGGAGACCGGAGTACAGACCATGCGGCGTTCTTTGATCATCAGGGCATCTTTGTCAAAGAGATCGAGGAGGCCCTGTTGCGGGGCGATATCGATCTTGGGATCCATAGCCTGAAGGATATGCCGTGCGATATTAAAGCGGGGCTTGAGCTTGGGGCGGTCAGTGCGCGGCTTGAGGCCAGAGATGCGTTCTTGACGCGGGATGGGGTTACGTTCAAGGAGATGAAACCTGGGGCCAGGATCGGCACCAGCAGTGTCCGACGCCGGGCGCAAGTGCTCCTGGCTCGCCCGGATCTTCAGGTGGTTGATATGCGCGGGAATGTGGATACGAGGTTACGCAAGCTGCAATCCGGTGAGGTTGACGGGATTATTATTGCCTGTGCCGGGCTCATGCGCCTGGGATTTGAACAACAGATCACGGAATGTATGCCGCTGGATGTCATGTTGCCTGCGCCTTGTCAGGGCGTATTGGCGCTGGAGATCCGTTGTGATGACACCCGTAGCAAAGATGTTGTCAGGAAATTCAATCATCCGGCGACATATGCGTGTATTACTGCAGAGCGAACATTCTTGAAAACGTTGGGCGGCGGGTGCAGTCTTCCTGTCGGCGCTTTGGCAACAGTGGATGGTGAAACGCTTACCCTGACAGGCCAGGTGGTCGATCCCGACGGAAAGAGAAAAGTCCAAGATTGCTTGAAAGGGTTTTTGGATCAGGCCGCGGATACAGGAAAGCGGCTGGCAGAACAGCTTGTGGAAAAAGACGGCCCCTGGATCAAGGGCGTTCTTCAGAGCCCGTACCCTAAAAGAATGGAAAGTTAACGATATGAAGCCTGGAAAAGTTTTTTTGGTGGGCGCTGGCCCCGGCGACATAGGTCTTGCGACATTAAAATCCATTGCCCTGTTGCGTCAGGCGGATGTGGTGGTGTATGACCAGCTGGCTAATCCTGAACTGCTGTCGTTTGCCCGCAAGGGCGCGGAAATTATTTTTGCCGGAAAGTTTGCCGGCAACCATGTGCTTCTCCAAAAAGAAACAAACAGTGTTTTGATCACAAAGGCCAGGCGGGGCAAGCTTGTGGTGCGCCTCAAGGGTGGCGATCCGCTGCTTTTCGGCCGAGGCGCGGAAGAGGCCTTGGAGTTGGCTCAAGCCGGGGTGGCGTTTGAGATCGTTCCGGGCGTCAGTTCTGCCTATTCGGTTCCGGCGTATGCCGGGATCCCCGTCACATACCGCAATATTTCGTCGCGTTTGAATGTGGTGACCGGCCACGAAACGCCGGATAAGGGGAAGGGAACGATCCCATGGAAAACACTGCTGGATAAACACGCGACGCTTGTTATTCTGATGGGCTTTGGCAATCTGG
>JADFWS010000099.1 GCA_015234065.1 Candidatus Omnitrophota bacterium | reverse complement strand
AGCACGCCATCCTTACGACAAAATGGCATGTCCTTGCGATACGGCGGAGGAATCGGCATAAAATAGTGTGTCCCGTTTATTCTCGACAGGGCTTGAGGGGCGGGTATAATATAAAAAGAATACTTAAGAATATTACAGGAACCGCATCTTGGCAAAAAAGAAGATAATCGCCAGATCAACACGCCTGTCATTTCCTGTCGTCGGTATCGGAGCATCGGCCGGCGGGCTCGATGCTTTTATCGAGCTTTTAAAGAATGTGCCGTCCGATACCGGCATGGCCTTTGTTCTTCTTCAGCATTTAGACCCCACCCATGAAAGTATCCTGAGCAATATTATTGCCCGCACGACGAAGATGCTGGTGCTCGAAGCCCGAAACCGCATGCCGGTCGAGCCTGACCATGTGTATATTATGCCGCCGAACAAAGACATGACGCTTGTGGACGGGAAGTTCGGCCTTGTGTCCCGCCCTAAAACATCAGAACGGCATTTACCGATCGACCTGTTCTTTACATCGCTGGCTAAAGTTAAAAGAAATCAGTCGATCGGGATCATTCTTTCCGGTACAGCGAGTGACGGGGTGGCCGGGCAGCGGGCGATCAAAGCGGCCGGCGGCATTACCTTCAGCCAGGATCTCAAGTCTGCCAGATTCAGCGGCATGCCGCGTAACGCGATTGCGTCGGGATGTATTGATCACGTCATGCCGCCACAGGCTATTGCCAAAGCATTGGCTGAATTAGGAAAGAAATTTTCGTATCATCAACAACACAAGAAAGGCCTCGAACACGTGCCTAAGAATCCTAAAGACGACCTGGCCAAGATCTTTGCCCTGCTGAAATGCCATTCGGGCGTGGATTTTACACGCTATAAGAAAACCACGCTTGAGCGGCGGATCAAAAGGCGCATGGCTGTGACAAAAAAGGCGGCGTTGAAAGATTATATCCAATGTTTGCGGAAAGACCCTGCCGAGGTGGAGCGCTTGTTCCAGGATCTTTTGATCGGCGTTACCAGTTTCTTTCGCGATCCGGCGTTGTTCGCGGCGTTAAGAAAAAAAGTGTTCCCCACGATCGTGAAGAACCGGATCCCGGATCAGCCGATCCGGATCTGGGTGACGGCGTGCTCGACGGGTGAAGAGGCTTATTCGCTGGCGATATGTTTGTTGGAAAGTTTTGGCAAGAAAGCGAATTCCCGGGCGATCCAGGTATTTGCCAGTGATGTGAACGAGGCTGTTGTTGAAAAAGCCCGGCGCGGAGCCTATCCCGAAAGCATTCAAGCTGATGTCCCGCCCGAGCTTCTGGCCAGGTATTTTGTGAAAGAAGGTGGCGGCTACCGCGTTATTAAAGCGGTGCGGGATATTTGTGTTTTTGCCAGGCAGGACCTGACCCGCGATCCGCCATTTTCGAAGTTAGATCTTGTCAGTTGCCGCAACATGCTTATTTATATGGAGCCGGATCTTCAGAAAAAGATATTCCCTGTTTTTCATTACAGCCTTAAGCCGTCGGGTTTCCTGGTCCTGGGGACGTCCGAGTCGTTGAATAATGTCGCCAGCCTGTTTAGTGTCGTGGACAAGAAATTCAAGATCTATGCCAAGAAGTATGTACAGACATGGCCGGCGATGCCGCTCATATCAGAACAGTATTCAGCACTGCTGTCCGGAAAGAGCCCGGGGAAAAAAATAGCAGCCAAAAAATCGATTGTGCTCGTCGGGGATGATCAGGAAAGAGAGCAGGCTCAAGATGAAGAGCTGCGCTCGGCTATGGAAGAGATCCAGAGCGCGAACGAGGAATTGCAAAGCGCCAATGAAGAGCTGGAAACGTCCAAGGAAGAGATCCAGTCCACGAATGAAGAGCTTTCGACGCTGAATGACGAGCTGACGAACCGCAATGTGGAATTGGTGCGGCTTTCGAGCGATATCCAGAATCTTTTTAATTCCACGAGAATGCCGGTCATTATGATTGGCCGGGACCTGTGCGTCCGCCGGTTTACACCGATGGCCGCCAAAGTGTGGAATTTGATCCCGACCGATATCGGCCGGCGCATTACGGACCTGAATCCCAATATTCCGGCGCCGCATCTGAAAGACATGCTGTTGGACGCGATCGACCACTTGAAGACCGGAGAGGTCGAAGTCCTGGAAAAGAACGGCCGCTGGTCGCTCATGACCGTGTATCCGTATAAAACCACGGAGAACAAGATCGACGGCGCGGTTATTACCCTGTTTGATATTCACGCCAGCAAAATGGCGCAGGAAAAGATCGAAAAGGTCAGCGAGTATTTCAAAAGCATTGTTGAGGCGGTATCAGACCCGCTGATCGTCCTGGATAAGCGCATGGGCATCAAAACCGCCAACAAGTCGTTTTATCAGCAGTTTAAAGTTTCTTCCCGGCGTACGCAGGGGCAGTCGTTGTATGACCTGGGCGATCACCATTGGGATATTCCGGCGTTGCGTAAATTGCTGAAAGATGTTTTTGCCAAAGGCGCCCCTGTCGATGATGTGGAGATCAGCCATGAGTTTGCGCATATCGGCAAAAGGGTTTTGCTCGTGAGCGCCCGCAAAATGCAGGCCACTCTGTCCGAGGACGAGTTTGTCCTGCTGGGTATCAAGGATGTGACGGAAGCCCGGCAGGTAGAACAGAAGATCAGGAATCTTGCGTCATTCCCGGAGCTCAATCCGAGCCCGATCTATGAAATAAACATGAACGGAACGATCGGGTATAGAAATGCGGCGGCCAAGAAGTTGCAAGCCGAAGGTTTTGCCTGTTTCGACGACAGCGGTATTATGGAGCTGATCGAATTTTTTAGCGCAAAGAATATTAAACAGCATGTGCGCGAGATCAAGTGCGGGGAACACTGGTATTTGCAAAGTGCGTACCGGGTTGCCGGCACCGATGTTTTAAGGGTATACAACGCGGATATCACCAAGCGCAAGAAAGCCGAGGAAGTCCTGCGCGAGAGTGAAGCGAGGTTCCGGTTGTTATATGAAAATGCGCCGGTGAGCTATCAGTCGCTCGATAAAGAGGGGATGTTTCTCGACGTGAACCAGACGTGGCTTGACACCTTGGGATATTCCCGTGAAGAGGTTATCGGTCGCTGGTTCGGGGATTTTCTGACGCCGGAATATTCGGAATTGTTCCGGACGCGGTTCTTGTGTTTTCAGGCCGACAAAGAAGTTCATGGCATTGAGTTTGACATGGTGCGTAAAGATGGCAGTCCTATGCGGGTTTCTTTTGAGGGCAGGATCGGGGAGGATGCGAACGGCTTTTTTAAACAGACTCATTGTGTGTTCACGAATATCACCGAGCGTAAGCGCATGGAGGCGGCGATCCGGGAGAGTGAACAGCGTTTTCGCCTGGCGATCACCGAAGCGCCTTTTCCGCTCATGATCCATGCCGAGGATGGTACGGTGATCGCTGTCAGCCGCACCTGGACCGAGATAACGGGGTACGCGCTTGCTGATATTCCAACGACCGCCATCTGGACGGAAAAAGCGTATGGGCCCAACAAGCAGGCGGTGCGCGAGGATATCGAGGCGCTGTACAGCCTGACGCAGCGCAAGGCCGAGGGCGAGTATACGATCATGTGCCGGGATGGCGCCAAACGGACCTGGGATTTCAGTTCTGTGGCGCTGGGTAGAATGCCCGACGGCCGGCGGATCGTGCTCAGTATGGCGGCGGACGTAACGGAGCGCAAGCAAACGGAGCAGGAGCTGGCCTTGGCGCACGGGTTTTCGCAGGCGATCCTTGAGAATATGGAGGCCGGAGTGGTCGCGTGTGATGCGGCGGGAAATCTGGTTTTATTTAATCGCGTGGCGCGCGAATGGCATGGGCTTGATCCCAGGGCTATCCCGCAGGATGAGTGGGCGCGTTATTATAATTTGTATATGGAGGACGGAGTTGCGCCGATGATGGTTGAAACTATTCCGTTGTTGAGGGCGTTTCGCGGTGAGGCTGTTCAGAATGTGGAGATGGTGATCGCGGCAGAGGGTAAGCTCCAGCGTCAGATCGTGGCCAACGCCACTCCCATTCATGATGCCGCCGGTCGTGTGATAGGGGCGATCGCGGTGATGATGGATGTCACGGAGCGCAAGAAGGCAGAAGAAGTTCTTCGTCGGGCCAAAGAGAGCGCGGAAAGCGCGAACAGGTCGAAGAGCGAGTTTCTGGCGAATGTGTCGCATGACCTGCGCACACCGTTAAATGCGATCGTCGGGTTTTGCGCGCTGTTGGGTTCCGAGGTGGCGGCGGATCAGCGGCCGCGCATGATCGAGATCATCAAGAACCAGGGTAAAAATGTGTCGAGCCTTATTAGCGAGATCCTGGATGTGTCCAGGCTTGAGGCTGGAAAGGTAGAGCTTCGCGACGAGGAGTTTGTGCTCGAAGAGATCGTGTCCGTGGCGGTCGACTCCTTGAAGACGGAGAAGGGTAACAGGAATATCCGCGTCGACTTTTCGTATGATCAAGCCATCCCGCGGCTGAAAGGCGATCCGATCAGGATCGGCCAGATCATGAATAACCTGCTCAACAATGCGTTGAAATATACTGAAGAAGGCGTGATCACGATCCGCATTGAGCGCGCTTCAGAGGCAGATGGGAAGGGCATGTGCTGTATCCGGGGTGTAATCAAGGATACCGGCATCGGGATCCCGCCGGAGAAGTTGCCGTACATTTTTGATCCGTTCATCCGGGCGCATGAATTTGTCAAAGACAAGGACGTTGCCGGAACCGGGCTCGGGCTTTTCATTTCCAGGACGTTCATTAATCTGATGGGTGGTGACATTCGCGTGACCTCCGAAGAAGGTAAGGGTTCGGAATTTATTTTTACCCTGAATTTCAAGGTCGCGGCTTCACCAACTCTGCTCAAATGATCCAACGCAGTCGGGATTAGGAGGCTTGTAACGGGCTTTTCTTTACGTTTGCGTAGTGACGCGGATTCAAGTATCTTAATAGCATATTAATGCCTGTTAAGGGAAGCTTGATCGCGCTATGGAATTGATCAGAAAAATAATATTTTATATTTTTGTCGCGGCCTATCTTGTCGTGTGCCCGCTCATTATTTTGTACAGCTTTGGGTATATCGTTAATCCGCTCAAGGAGCATTTGGTTTATACCGGGATCATTTATCTGTCCACAACCCCTTCCGGCGCGCAGGTTTTTCTGGAGAAAAGTCAGTACAAGAATAAAACACCGGCTACGATCCATGATCTTTTGCCTGGAAAGTATACGGTCCGGGTTTTGCTGCACGGGTATCGCCCGTGGAAGCACGGCGTGACGGTCGAGAAGGGGAAAGCCGCCGCGTTTGAAAAGATCCTTCTGATCCCTGACCGCTGGATACCCCGGCAGCTTTCGGCCGAGGCTTACGCCGACCTTACGCCCATGCCCGGGAATGATTATTTCCTGCTTTCCAAGGACGGGAAGTTGAAGGACTTTTTTGTGTATGACTGGAAAAGAGGCCGGGTGCGGCCGCTTTTATCAGCACAGGCTGAATTAAAAGACCTGCGTGTCTCCGAGCTCTTTTCCAGGGAAGACAGCCAGGTCCTCGTCGTTTCCGGAGGGGCGGTCTGGGACCAGAAATATTATTATTTGAAGCTGACGCCGGAAGCTACCGAGGTTCAGGATATCAGCGGGTTTATTTCGGACAAGCCGCTGCAGATATTCTGGGACCCGTCTGGCCATGACAGTATTTTTACACTGCATCGCGGCTATATTGACCGGATCGATATCGCGGCATCTGTGTTGTACCCCAAATGCGCGGATGATGTCCGGGGTTGGGGTATCC
>JADFWS010000098.1 GCA_015234065.1 Candidatus Omnitrophota bacterium | reverse complement strand
CCTGGATTATTTTTCTGATCGTTTGCGTATTCCGATGAGCGAGATCAGGAAGTATTCCGATGCGAACGGTATTTATGGGATCCTGAAACTGCTTCCGTCCGTAGATGATCCGAAGACCGTGGGCCTTGTGAATGCGCTTGACCGGACATCGCTTGCGCGTGAAGGCCGGGCTCAGCTGGAATATTGGTCGACGCCGGGGCCGATGGCGTTCCTTGTTTTTGCGTTCCTGCAGGTGGACCGGGAAAAATATTTGCCCGACGCGCTCCGCCTGGGCGAAGCATTGCGTGGCATGCAGCGTGAAGACGGCGCCATTACCGACGGCGACCGCAATCCGGTCAATGTGCATACCGAGCCGCACATGGACACTATGTCGGCGTTTCTTCAGCTGTATGAAGTGACACATGATGAACAATGGAAAGCCGCGGCTGATCGGGCCTGGGGCTGGTTTGAGAAGAATGTGTATCGCCCTGAGCAGGGCATTATTTATCAGGGTATTCGGGGTGCCGCGCCGAGCGAGGTGTTTGCCACAGACACGTATTCATGGACTATGTGCGGCCCTGCCGGCGACCGGCTGCCGCTTGATGTCCTTCAGGCGCTGACAGACCGGATGCTCGAGCGCAGTGTTTCGCGGGTGACGCTGGAGCTTCCCGACGGGAAGACCAAGACCGTGACCCTGGTTGATTTTGCGGATATCAATGATAAACGTATTTTGACGGATAGAGGCGGGTTTCATCCCATGGGTTCTGTAGAGTGGATCGGCGGCGTTATTCTGGCGTTGCAGAAAAACGCGGTGCGTTTCTGGGAAGCTGGAGATGAGATCGCCCAGCGCAAGGCTCGTATTTACAAGGCGCTCGCGGAGTATTTTACGCGTCAGGCCCTGGATTCGTTCTATACGATCAACGGGCTTGACGGGCTCCTGTCATTTTATGCCACTGGCCAGTGGATCCCGACGGGCCACGGCTGGCGTACACCCTATTTTTATGTCAAAGATAAGACGGGCCGGCCCATCATCCAGGGAGGCAGCAGCATCGGTTCGTGGCCGGTCCTTCCTTTAATGCGCAAGAATCCCTTCTTTATCCATGACCAGTACGGCGCGGTGTATGACGTGATCCCGCACAGCGCTGATACCGATCAGGAAGCGGCTTCTTATGTGGATACGCTGGTAGCGTCGCGGGCATTCCAGGAAACAGTTCCGAAAAATATTGCCGAAGGTGTTGGGGAAAGCCCCGAGATGTGGCGGTATAATCAGAATATGTTTCTGGCATTCGGGTCCGGGGATTATTATGCCGCGATCATGTGGGCGGAAAAAGTTCTGGCGGATAAGGATTTTGTGGAGCGCGCCAAGGAACAGCAAAAACGCAAAGAGCGCGAGGTGGGCGGGCTTGTCGATTATCCCTGGGGGACGGCGACGGAAAAAGCCAATGACGCGTTTCATGCGGTCCAGCGTTACAGCTTGCTGAATGATGTGGGTGCGGCCATGTGGGGGCTTGCGGTGGCGCACTTTAAATTGAATGATCGTGATCAGGCCAAGGCCTGGATCCGTACCATGATCGAGACGGTGCCGTATCATCAGATCTATGCCCCCGACGGCCCGGGCTACTGGAACGCGATCGTGTCCTGGGAGACCAATCCAGGCGGTACTGCTCTCGACGCTGAAATGGGCACGCTTTATCACGAAGTCCTTGTTAGCATGGGTAAATCCTCCGCGATGCCGAAGGTGTATACAAAATAATAGATAACACCGTGTTGGCCTTCAATAATCCCGCCCCCTTTTTACAATATTTCTTTAAAATTTGAACGTCAGGTCGGTGTCTGCAAAAGCAAAACGCCCGATCCGTACTTTTTATTTTCTTGACAACCGGTTTTTGTATGCTATATTTACTACTAACTTGGTAGTGAAAGTAGTGAATTGCAACGCCATGGCACGAAGGCGCTTGGGAATGGTGGTTAGATTTATATTAAGGAAGATCGTTTATCAAAAGTCAGGAGAGCGTTATGGCAAAAATTTATAAGGATATTACGGAAACGATCGGGAACACGCCGCTTGTGCGGTTGAATCGGGTGACAGAAGGCGCGGGCGCTACAGTTCTGGGAAAAGTGGAATCTCAAAATCCGTTGTCTTCCGTGAAAGATCGTATCGGCAATGCACTTATCCAGGATGCGGAAAAGCGCGGATTGCTTAAAAAGGATTCGGTGATCATTGAGCCGACCAGCGGCAATACCGGGATCGCGCTGGCGTTTGTGGCCGCGGCTAAAGGCTATCGCCTGATCTTGACCATGCCGGAAACCATGTCGGTCGAGCGGCGCCAACTATTGAAGATCTTTGGTGCCGAGCTTGTGTTGACGCCAGGGCCTGAAGGGATGAAGGGTGCGATCAAAAAGGCGGAAGAGCTGGCGGCGTCAACGCCCAATGCCGTATTGTTACAGCAATTCAATAATCCTGCGAATCCCGAGATCCATCGCCGGACAACGGCAGAGGAGATCTGGAACGATACAGACGGCAAAGTAGATATTCTGGTATCCGGTGTCGGAACCGGCGGCACGATCACGGGGGTTGCCGAGGTGATCAAAAGCCGCAAGCCGTCGTTTAAGGTGATCGCGGTCGAGCCGGATGCGTCGCCCGTGCTTTCCGGCGGGAATCCGGGGCCGCACAAGATCCAGGGTATTGGCGCCGGGTTTGTGCCGCAGGTCTTGAACCGCGCCATTATTGATGAAGTCATCCGTGTGAAAGATGTGCACGCGGGAGAAACAGCGCGTGCCGTTGCGCGTCAGGAGGGGATCCTTATCGGGATTTCCGGTGGAGCGGCGGTTTACGCGGCGATCGACGTGGCCAAACGCCCGGAGAATGCGGGCAAGCTCATTGTCGTGATCCTGCCGGATACAGGCGAACGTTATTTATCAACATGGCTTTTTCAGGATGCTCATTAAGGAGATCGAATATGAAATTTGAAACACGTGCGATCCACGCAGGCCAGCTTCCGGACCCGACGACCGGGGCGGTGATCGTTCCGGTATATCAGACATCCACCTTTGCCCAGGACGGGCTGGGGGTCCATAAGGGATATGAATATTCACGTTCCGGAAATCCGACGCGGTTTGCGCTCGAACAGGCGGTCGCGTCTCTGGAAGAGGGGAAATTCGGGCTTGCGTTCGCGTCGGGCCTGGCCGCGACGGCCGCGGTGCTGAATCTTTTTCAGAGCGGCGATAATATTGTTGTAGGCGACGATCTTTACGGCGGAACGTATCGGCTGTTTGAGAAGGTATACAAGAAATTCGGGATCACGCCCACGTTCGTGGATTTCGACGATCTCGCGGCATTTAAAAAAGCGATACAGCCGAACACGAAAATGGTCTGGATCGAAACGCCGACGAATCCGCTGTTGAAGCTCATTGATATTCAGGCGCTTGCGAAGATCACAAAGAAAGCCGGCGTGCTTTTGGCCGTGGATAATACATTTGCCAGCCCGTATTTTCAAAAGCCGCTGTTATTGGGCGCGGATATTGTGGTGCATTCGACGACAAAATATATCGCCGGGCACAGCGACCTGATCGGTGGCGCGATCGTGGTGAATAATGAGGAAATGTACCAGCAGCTTAAGTTTTATCAGAACGCGACGGGCGCTGTGCCGGGTCCGTGGGATTGCTGGCTTGCGATCAGGGGCCTGCGCACGCTGTCCGTGCGGATGAGAGAGCATGATCATAATGGCCGGTATCTCGCGGCATTCCTGAACACGCATCCGAAAGTGAAGAAGGTATATTATCCGGGGCTGACGGATCACCCGCAGCACAAGTTGGCAAAAAAACAGATGGGTGGATTCGGCGGCATGATCTCGATCGAGCTCAAAGGCGGGCTTAAGGCCGTTGAAGCGTTCGTGAAAGAGCTGCGGATCTTCAGGCTGGGCGAAAGTTTGGGCGGTGTTGAGTCGCTCATGACGTATCCGGCTAAAATGTCGCATGGCTCGGTGCCGCGGGAAGAGCGGCTGGCGCGCGGGATCACGGATGAATTCTTGCGTATTTCCGTCGGTATTGAAAATAAGGAAGACCTGAAAGAAGACCTGGCCCGCGCATTGAAGGCGATAGGAAAGAGGCCTTGAGATGGCGATCGAACAGCGCTGGCGGAGCTTGACCAAAGCCGCATCCTGGAGGATCACCGGGACGCTCGACACGATGATCGTGTCCTGGATCATCACGCGTCAGGTCAAGGTTGCGATCTCGATCGGATGCGTCGAGGTTTTTACAAAGATGATCCTGTATTATTTCCATGAGCGTGCCTGGAACAAAATTAATGCGGGCCGGGCCAAAGAGGATTACCAGATATAACGGAGAGTGGCTGTGGCGAATATGGAAAGCTTGCAAAAAGCCGTTGAGAATAAAAGCGCAGAGGATGTGTTGCGCCTGACGTGCGCGCATTTTACGGCCGGGCGCGTGGCCTTTGCGTCGAGCCTTGGGGCGGAAGATCAGGTGATCACGCATATCCTGCGCACACTGTTCCCGGACGTGGGGATCTTTACGATCGATACCGGTTGTTTGCCGCAGGCGTCGTATAGCCTGATGAGGGCAACAGAAAAGCGTTACGGCTTTCGTTATGATGTTTTGGTTCCTGACGCTGTGGCTGTGGGCGAGCTGATCGATCAGCACGGGCCGGAATTCTTTTATAAGAGTATTGAGCTGCGCAAAGCGTGCTGTTATGCCCGCAAGGTAAGTCCCTTGCAGAAAAAGCTCGCGACGCTGGATGCCTGGATCACAGGGCTGCGTCAGGGGCAGGCGGCCACGCGAGCGCATGTCCTGCCTGTGGAACGGGATGACGGGAACGGTTTGATCAAGATCAATCCGCTGGCGGCATGGTCTCTGGAAGATGTCTGGGGTTTCATTCGCGCCCATGAAGTTCCATATAATACGTTGCATGACGCCGGATATCCGTCGATCGGATGTGCGCCGTGCACGCGGGCGGTCGAGCCAGGCGCGGATGTTCGCTCCGGGCGATGGTGGTGGGAAGCGCCGGAACATAAAGAGTGCGGCTTGCATAACAGGCCCAACAAAGGATAAGTATGGATCATCTGGAACGGCTGGAAGCCAAAAGTGTTCATATTCTGCGCGAAGCGTATCGCGATTTCAAAAGCCTGTGCATGCTCTGGTCCATTGGCAAAGATTCGACCGTGCTTCTTTGGCTTGCGCGCAAGGCATTCTTCAGCCATGTGCCGATACCCCTCGTGCATATTGATACGCATTTCAAGCTTCCGGCCATGATCGCGTATCGGGATCGTATCGCGAAAGAGTGGAAGCTCAACATGATCTACGGGGAGAATGTGGATGCGCTGAAGAATAAAGAAACGTTTCCTGACGGGAACGTGGACCGTATTTCCTGCTGCCGGAATCTGAAATCTGTGGCGCTGCGCCATACGATCTCCGGGGAATGGCCCCGCTACCGGCTGGATCATGCGCTGGGGCAGTATGTGCAGGAGAAAAGCGCTGAGCCGTATACGGGCGTTATTGTGGGCGCACGCGCGGATGAAGAGGGCAGCCGTTCCAAGGAGCGGTATTTTTCGCCGCGTGACAAGCAGAACGATTGGGATGTGGGTGACCAGCCGCCGGAATTGTGGAATCAGTTCAAGACAGATTTTGCGCCGGGAACGCATGTGCGCATCCATCCGCTGTTGGATTGGACCGAATTGAATATCTGGGAATATATCGAGCGGGAGAATATTCCGATCATTGACCTGTATTTTGATCAGGGCACTGGGCGGCGCTACCGGTCTTTGGGCTGCGCGCCGTGCACAGGCCCGGTGGAATCGACAGCCCGGAATGTTCAGGAGATCATTCGGGAATTGAAAAGCGGAAAGTTCGCTAATATCGCGGAGCGCGCCGGGCGCGCGCAGGATAAGGAAGATGGCGGCGGGCTTGAGGCCTTGCGCCGGGAAGGATACA
>JADFWS010000097.1 GCA_015234065.1 Candidatus Omnitrophota bacterium | reverse complement strand
CGGCGAGCAGGAAACGCGCGCG
This sequence comes from Candidatus Omnitrophota bacterium, assembly GCA_015234065.1. Taxonomy (GTDB): domain Bacteria; phylum Omnitrophota; class Gorgyraeia; order Zapsychrales; family Fredricksoniimonadaceae; genus JADFWS01. Next base: position 5,959 of record JADFWS010000097.1, on the reverse strand, counting down.
TGGCTTGTGGATAAGGGCAGCAAGGCGCCGAAGGCCGCAGGCAAAATCCATTCGGATATTGAGCGTGGATTTATCCGCGCCGAAGTTTATAAATACAAGGACTTGGTTGAGCTGGGATCGTACAGAGCTATTCAGGACGCGAAAAAGATCGCGCTCGAAGGTAAAGAATACGAAGTGCAAGAAGGCGATGTTATTTATTTCAGGTTCAGCGTATGAACGAATTATTGTCCCGCCAGATAACGGAACTTTCCCAAAAGCTCGCTGACCTTCGGGGGTTTCTTTGACCTGCCGACCATTGTTGAAAAAATAAGCGTATTGGATGCGCGCATGGCCGAGTCTGATTTCTGGAGCAACCAGGATGCGGCGAACAAGCTGATCCGGGAACTCAAGGGTTTGAAATCGATCGTCGAGCCGCTCAAGGATGTTGAAAAACGCGTGGCCGATGCGCGCGAACTTCTCGAATTGGCCGAAGGTGATCTGGATATGGAACGTCAGATCGAAGAAGACGTTTCCCGCCTGACGCCTGTGATCAACAAGATCGAAGTTCAGACGCTCTTATCCGGCCCCTATGATAACTGCAATGCGCTTTTAAGCTTGAATTCCGGCGCGGGCGGCACTGAATCCTGTGATTGGACGAGCATGCTGTTCCGGTTATATACGCGCTGGGCGGAATCCAAAGGGTATAAAGTTGAAGTGTATGATATTTTGCACGGAGAAGAGGCCGGGATCAAGAATGCGGCTATTCGCATTGAAGGCGACAAGGCGTACGGATATCTGAAAGCGGAAAAGGGCGTTCACCGCCTGGTGCGCATTTCGCCGTTTGATTCCAACAAGCGCCGGCACACGTCGTTCGCGTCAGTTGATGTGACGCCCGAGATTGATGATGCGGCTGAGGTCACGATCAATCCGGACGACCTTAAGACCGACGTGTTTCGTTCTTCTGGACCGGGCGGCCAGAGCGTTAATACGGCGGATTCGGCGGTGCGCATTACGCACATTCCGTCGGGTATTGTGGTCGCAAGCCAGAACGAACGTTCACAGCTCCAGAATAAAATGTTGTGTATGCGCGTGCTGCGTTCCAAGCTATTTGAATTAAAACAAAAAGAGCGCGAAGACAAACTTTCGGCCGAATCCGGCCAGAAGCAAAAGATCGAGTGGGGCAGCCAGATCCGCTCGTATGTCATGCAGCCGTATCAGATGGTGAAAGATCACCGTACCGACGCCGAGACTGGAAACATCCCGAAGGTGATGGACGGGGATATTGATATGTTCATTGAAGCTTTTTTGAAAATGAGACCGGAGAAATAATTATGTTAGACGCCATGATCAGAAGACCCGTCATTCAAGCTGCGCGAAAGCATATTTCCGCGTTGAAGCCCGCGGTGAATATTCACATCAATGATGAATCGCCGTTGCCCTCGGTTTCGATCGTCAAGCGTTACGCGCCGACCGTGGCGAAGATCAACGGCCTCGAGGCGTCGATCGCAACGTTGACGAGTGAGGAACTGAAAGGCCGCACCCGGCAATTCCGCGATTTTATTGAGAATTTTATTATCCGCGAGAAGGCCGAGGTTTCCCGCTGTTATGAAACCTACCGCCAGGCTCCGACGATCGATGAACGCACTGTCTGCAAAGAAGGCTTAAAACGTGCCGAGAAAGATCTTTTTGATGCCAAACAGCGCGCGTTAAACGAGATCCTGCCGGATGCTTTTGCCACGATCCGTGAAGTGGGCAAGCGCTTTATGAACATGCGCCATTTTGACGTGCAGATGATCGGCGGCATGACGCTCCATTACGGCAATATCGCGGAAATGACGACCGGTGAAGGTAAGACGCTCGTGGCGACGTTACCCGCGTATCTCAATGCGCTCACCGGTGACGGCGTGCATGTTGTGACCGTGAACGATTATTTGGCCAAACGCGACAGCGAGTGGATGAAGCCGATCTATCTATTCATGGGACTGACGGTGGGCGTTATTCAGCACGACATGAATCCGGAAGATCGTAAAAATGCGTATGCCTGTGACATCACTTATGGAACGAACAATGAATTCGGCTTCGACTATCTGCGCGACAACATGGTGATGTTCAAGGACGAGATGGTCCAGCGCCCGCACCATTTTGCGATCGTGGACGAAGTGGACAGTATTCTGGTCGACGAGGCGCGTACGCCGCTGATCATTTCCGGGCCCGCCGAGGAATCAACGGATAAATATTACAAAGCTTTTATGATCGTGGGCCAGTTAAAGGGCCGCCGCGTGACTGAAGCGGATGAGATCGACGCCAAGTACAAGGGCGAGAATCTGAGCATTGGCTTTGATTATTTGGCGGACGAAAAAGCCAAGTCTGTGTCTTTGACCGAGCAGGGCGAAGAAAAGGCCGCCGGGCTTTTCGGCGTGGCTAATTTGCATGATATGGAAACGATCGAATACCGTCACCATGTGTTGCAGGCGCTGCGCGCCAAGGAATTTTTCAATCTGGATACGGATTATGTGGTCAAGGACGGCAAGGTTATTATTGTCGACGAGTTTACGGGCCGCATGATGCCCGGGCGCCGCTGGTCGGATGGTTTGCATCAGGCGGTCGAAGCCAAGGAAGGCATCAAGATCGAGCGCGAGAACCAGACGCTTGCCACGATCACGTTCCAGAATTATTTTCGCATGTATAAAAAGCTTTCCGGCATGACTGGGACGGCGTATACGGAAGCGAATGAATTCAAGCAGATCTACAAGCTGGATGTGGTCGTGATCCCGACGAACAGGCCGCTGGTCCGAATTAATTATCCGGACTGTGTGTACAGGACCGGGCGCGAAAAGTATAACGCGGTCGTGAAAGAGATCGAAGTGTGCCATGAAAAAGGCCAGCCGGTCCTGGTGGGCACGGTGTCGATCGAAAAATCCGAATTGATCTCAAGCCTGCTCAAGGCGCGGGGTGTGAAGCATCAGGTCTTAAATGCGAAATATCACGAGCTTGAGGCCGCGATCATTTCCCAGGCTGGCCGTCACAAAGCGGTGACGATCGCGACCAACATGGCCGGCCGAGGCACGGACATCATGCTCGGCGGCAACGCGGATTTTATGGCGAAGACCCTGGCCACGCAGAAAATGGCTGAAGCCAAAGAAAATAATGAAGCGAATGTGAGCGGCGAACATTTATATACGCAGTTTTTTCGGCAGTTCCGTGAACAGGTCGATAAAGAACGCGAGCTTGTGCGCGCGGCAGGCGGGCTTCATATCATGGGTACCGAACGCCATGAGTCGAGGCGTATCGACAATCAGCTGCGCGGCCGTTCAGGCCGTCAGGGCGATCCGGGTTCGTCCAGATTTTATATTTCTCTGGATGATGAGCTCATGCGCCTGTTCGCCGGAGACCGCATCAAGTTTTTGATGGATAAGTTCGGGTTTGCCGAGGGTGAAGTCATTGAGTCGGGCATGGTGTCTGGCGCGATCGAAGTGGCCCAGAAGCGTGTGGAAGGGTACAACTTTGAGATCCGCAAACAGCTTCTTGAATACGATACGACCATGAACAAACAGCGCGAGGTGATCTACGGCATGCGCCGCGGGATCATCGAAGGGGAAGATACGCGCGAGCTTATCCTGGAGTCTGTTCAGACGACCGTGGATGAGGCCGTGGCCCGTTATCTGGCGCCTGTGAATGGAGAGGCTGGAAAGGATAAAGACGGGCTTGTCCTGTATTTCCGTCAAAAGTTCGATTTTGATGTTACGCCGCTGATGAGTTCTTTTGAAGGCGTTGCGTCCAAAGCGGTGAGTGACGAGATCTATCGCAAGCTCGAAGAGCTTTATCTGGAGAAAGAAAAGGATCTCAGTGCGGCGCAGTTGCGGCACCTGGAGCGCATGTTCCTGCTGCACACGATCGATACCAAATGGAAAGAGCATTTGTATGCGATGGACCGGATGAAAGAAGGCATGGGGCTGCGCGCGCTTGGCCAGCGCGATCCTTTGGTCGAATACAAGCGCGAAGGTTTTCATATGTTCCGCGCTATGTTTGAAACGATCCACATTGATGTGGCAGAACTTATTTTTAAACTCCGCCCTGTGGAGAATGAAGCTGAAGCGCCGCATGTGCGCCGCGTGTTCGGGTCTCGCCAGGAACTGGTGCATCAGGAATTCGACGGCATGACCGGCGCTTTATCCAAGGCCATGGGCCCGGCGCCGGAAGAAGCGTCTGCGTCCACGGCACAGGCACAGGCAGTTTTTGCGCCAAAAGCCCACGCGGCCCAGCAACCGAGCGGCCAGAAGAAAGTCGGCCGCAACGACGACTGCCCGTGCGGGAGCGGGAAGAAATATAAGAAATGCTGCGGAAAATAGTTCTTGTCATTTGTTCAGCGAGCCTCTTATGCGCGGCGTTTCCGCCCATGAGCGTGTCTTTCTTTGGTTGTATCGCCCTTGTCCCTTTGTTTTTGGCGCTTGAGCGCGTTGCGTCCAAACGCGCGGCATTTGGCGTGGCATATCTCACCGGTCTTTTATTCTTCATTAGTACGCTTCAATGGATCCATTACGTTACCTGGCCCGGGCTTGTTCTTTTAAGCGCGTATCTGGCGCTGTATGTTGGCGTATTCGGGATTTTTTATCATTGGGCCAAAACGTTTCCGTTAGCCATAAGGCTTTGGCTGATCCCGGCGGGATGGGTCGTGCTGGAATATATTCGCGGCACCGCGTTGACCGGATTTGGCTGGGTGTCTTTGGGGCATATGTTTTCTGGCCGTTCAGGCGGCATGAGCACACTGGCCCAGGTGACAGGAGTTGCCGGGTTTTCTTTCTTGATCGTTTTTGCGAATGTGCTTTGTAGAGAAGCTGTGGACCTGGTCCAACAGAAATCCCGGCCAGGGCGGGCGTTCATTGCTGCGCTTGGCGTTGTCCTGTTGTGTTTGTTGGCGGCAAGGATCCCGGTCGCGGTAATGCCGAAAAAGAACATTAACGTCGCGGTTATTCAGGGCAATATCAGTTTCAAAGAATTTTGGAATGACGCGAGTAAGCCGCTGGTCATTGATCGGCAGTTGGAGCTCAGCCGTCAGGCGTTAAAACAAAAACCTCAATTGATCGTTTGGCCTGAAACAGCGTTTCCGCATTTCATGTGGGATCATCCAGCGCTTGTTGATAAAGTAACGGCCTTCGCGCGAGCGCATCAGGTGTATCTGCTGATCGGCGCGGTGACAAAAGAAGGCGAAAAATATTTCAATTCCGCCGTACTGATCGGGCCTGATGGGAACATTGTGGGGACCAGAAACAAGCGGCACCTGGTTCTGTTTGGGGAATATATTCCGTTTCGCAAAGAGCTACCGTTTCTGGCAGATCTTGTGCCGATCGATGATTTCACGCCGGGCGCGGAGGATGCGATCTTTGACGTGCCGGGTTTGGGCAAGTTTGGCGTGCTAGTATGTTTTGAGGATACGATCCCCGAACTGGCGCGCCGTTACACGCAGGAAGGGGCGGAATTCCTCGTGAATATAACGAATGATGCCTGGTTTGAAGATTCCGGCCAGTTAAAAATGCATTTGGATAATGCGCAGTTTCGGGCGTATGAAAATGGGCGGGCACTGGTGCGCGCGACTAATACCGGCCGAAGCTGTATCATCGATCCATCGGCGCAGGGGCCCCTGGCCTGCGTTCAGGACGGGGTTGGACGGGCGCAACGGGTGGCTGGTTTTGCCGTTGCTTCGATCGGCCGTGAAACGCGGCAGACGTTTTATACAAAGTACGGAGATGTTTTTACAGGTTTGTGTTTTCTCGGTATATTATCATTCATGCTTTCTTTACGCATGTTGCTTTCCATCCTTCTTTGGACCATCCGCCTCATTCCGACGTGGCTTTATTTTCTAAAAGTCCGTGTTTGGGCCTGGCTGTTGTATGCGTTTAGCCGTAAACCTGAACGTCAGGCCATTGAGAGCCTGACGGTGGCGTATGGCGATACCATGCCGCTTGTTGAAAAAAAGCGCATT
>JADFWS010000096.1 GCA_015234065.1 Candidatus Omnitrophota bacterium | reverse complement strand
GTGCGGAAACATCGGAAGCGACAGGATCTCGTCGCAAATCTTTTCCGAGATCGGGAAATCGCCCTTCTTGTTCCCGGCATCCGCATACGCTTCCTGCAAATGGATCGCGATCGGATAATGGATCAGGGACGTAATGCTTTTTGCCTTGAGCCCGTTCATCACCTTATCGCGGTTCTTCACGCGGATGGCATAGGTCTGATACACATGCTCGCGGTCCGCCGCCAGCCGCGGGACAATAACGCCGGCGCCTTTCAGCTCCTCGGCATAAACAGCGGCGAGCTTCTTGCGCATGTCGTTCCACTGATCAAGATACTTGAGCTTCGCCGATAAAACAACGGCCTGCAGGGTATCCAAGCGGGAATTAAAACCCTTCATTTTATGCGAATAACGGTCTGTTCGCCCGTAATCCCGGAGCATCTCGACCATGTACTTCACCTTATCATCACTGGTGATCACGGCCCCGCCGTCGCCCCAGGCGCCAAGCCCCTTCGTCGGATAAAAACTGAAACACCCGGCCTTGCCGATCGAGCCGCTGCGCTTACCCTTATATTTCGTCCCATGCGCCTGACACGCATCCTCGACGACCGCGATGCCGTGCTTGTCCGCGATGCTCATGATCTCATCCATGTGCGCCATCTGCCCGTACAAATGCACCGGGATGATCGCTTTTGTTTTAGGCGTGATCGCCTTTAAAAGCGCCTTTGGATCAATATTGTAGGTCTCTTCTTCAATATCCACGAACTTGACCGCAGCACCCGTATACGACACGCACAAGGCTGTCGCAATGAACGTATACGTCGGAAGGATGACCTCATCCCCAGGCCCGATCTCAAGCGCGCACAGCGCGAGATACAACGCATCTGTTCCGGAATTGACACCGAGCGCATATTTAGTGCCGCAATACGCGGCAAACTCTTCTTCAAACTTTTTCACCTGCGGGCCCATGATAAAAGACGACTTTTCAATCACCGTTTTAAAACCGGCATCCACCTCGGGCTTGATCAATTCATTTTGTTGCGTGAAATCAATAAATGGTACGCTCATAACTTCTCCATGATCTGTTCAAACACATCTTTAACGGTTAACTCTTTCAAGCACGACGCATGCGTGCAATCCGACATCCTGAAATTCCTGTAACACGGGCGACAGGGCAATCGTTTAACCACAACAACATGCCCGTCTTTAGGAAAAGGCCCATACACATCCGGGTCGACCGGCCCAAAAATAGACAGCGTTTTTGCCCCTGCGGCGACAGCCACATGCAACGGGCCGCCATCATTAGCAATGACCAGGCGCGAACGCTTCATGAGCGCCGCTGCGGCGGTGATCGTCGTTTGTCCGGCCGCGATCACGGGCTTACCCCGCATCTGTGCCGCGATATCCTCACACAAGGCCGTTTCGCTCTGATCCCCCATCAGTATAATTGGGCACCCTGCTTTTTCAATCATTTTGTCCGCTATTTGGGCAAAATTTCCGGCGGGCCAGCGCTTCAGCCCCGCGCCTTTACCCCAGCTCGCACCGCCGCCCGGATACATCACGATAAACGCCTGCTCCTTCAAGCCCTGCGCCTTCATGAACGCCTCCGCCCAGGCATCGTCGGAAGAAGACGTAACGATAGCCATGCGCGGATCGGCCGGGCGCATCAAGCCCACGCATGCCAACAAGTCCAGATAATACTCAGCCACATGCCGGCCTTCGTACCCTTTCAACGGAAGTCTTTTGGTCAACCAGCGCCCGCGGCCCCTGTAATCATATCCGATCCGATCCGGAATATCGGCCCAGGCCAACGCCAGCCCGAGGGGCGACCCCAGCGACAGGTCAAACGCGGTGTCAAACTTTTCGGCACGGATCTCTTCGACAAAAGCGCGCCATTTTTTCAGAAATGCGAACGGCGCTCGTTTATACACCGCCACAAACTCGTCCCGTTCATAACTGAACACCTTATACAGCGCCGGGTCATTCTTCAAGAACGGCACAGTGCGGGCATTGCCGATATACGCGATCGCAGCCTCCGGCACCGCTTTTTTTAGCGCCGCGACAAGCGGTGTCGTAAAAAGCACATCGCCGATACCAAAAGGATTAACGATCAGAATTTTGTTCATGCTTTAACAAGAGCCGTGTATACCTTCAATATTTCGCCGGCCAGCTTCTCCCAACTAAAGGCTTTGGCCCGATCGATCCCCTTTTGCACATACACGCTATGCTCTGCGGAATTACCCAATATCCTAGCCAGCGCCTCAGCCAGGCCCCTCGGATCATACGGCTCGATCAAGATCGCGGCATCACCCGCCACTTCCGGGATCGCGCCCCGCGCTGTGGCAATGACCGGAACCCCGCATGAAAAACACTCGATCACCGGCGCCGGAAACCCTTCATAGAACGATGTCACGATCGCAGCCTCAGCATTCGCCGTCACGATCTTAAGCGCCTTGTCCGCAAGATACCCTGTGATAATGACCCGTTCATGCAGCCCCAGCATATCGATCTTACGCTGGGTCCGTTCAAACGCGCCCTCGTGTTTCATAACGCTGCCGGTAAACACCAACACCGCATCTTCTCCCGCTTGGCGAAGAAATTGCGCAAAACCATTCAGCACAAGGTCCAGATTGCGCCGCTTGGCACTCAATCCCGACGGGCAGATAATATAACGCTTACCATCCAGATGCCAGCGCTTCAAATGCCCGGCATCTTCTTCTTTGGTGGGTACATCCGGATGAATATCATCTGCTCCGGGATAGACCACCGTGATATTGGCCTCGGGCAGACAACACAAACGGGCAATATCTTTTTTGGCGCTTTCAGATACGGTCAGGACTTTATCCGCCAGGCGCGTCCAGATCAGCGCGCGCAATTTATACCGGAAATTCCGCCAGAACCCGACGATCACGCCGGGCCGAAGCCAGGGAGTCAGGTCATGGATCGTGATCACGACCGGGCATGGAGAGCGAAACAGCCGCGTACGCACACCCGCCGGAAGATGCAGGACATCGATCGCGTTCTCTTTTGCCAATCGCGGCAAATTGAACGCCGCCCATTTTTTGCGCTCCACACGCGAAATATGCGGGTCCCGGCGGGTCACCTGCGGAAAATTGATCCACGGGTCATAATCCACGCAGATCTTGTCCGGTGCGAACAAGACGATCTCAAGCCGCGGATTTTCGCGGATCAAGCCTCGAACGAGCTTTACCAGATAATTCGCCTCTGCCGTACGTTCCTGGGTCAGAACCGTTGCATCAAAGCCGATACGCATAAAGGGCCTCCTCAACCCCCGGGGATGGGGAAAATACTCCCTAACCCCGGGGGTTGATTATTAAAATAATGTGTAAATAAAAGGTGCTACGGCGGAACTTTGTGCAAACACGATGAGCAAACTCAGCAAAACCAAAATGATAATGATCGGCGCAAGCCAAAAACGCTTACGCGTCTTTAAAAAATCCCACAGCTCTTTCAGAATAGTTGCCTTGGCCATATATCTCCCCTGATTAATATTGCTGTTTGTATCGCTCCGGATCCGGCTCCGCGATCGGGCGCTTATGCCAATAACTCGCGGCCGCACGATCAAACTTGCGCTCCAGATGATCCTTGCCGATCAGGCGAAACAAGATCCCGACAGGCGCGAACACACCAAAAAATACAACGCCCAGAATGGCTGTTGTCACCACGGTGCCGATCAGATGCGCCACTTTCATCCAGCCTTTATATCCCGGACGAAGCGCTTCCCACTGAATTGCCGTCACGCCGCAAAACACGATCGCGCAAGCGCCAAGCACGACCTGCGGCAGGCCGATGCCATGCTTCAACGCGCCCATCACGCCGAAAATCGCGCTGATGACCGCAAGGCCATACCCGAACACTAATAAATCACGCTGACTTTTATCCATATACCCTTTCTTGCCTGCATACCAAACAATGCGGGGGATTCTTCACGCACTTCGCTCGTTCAGAATGACGTGCCGTCCAAAATAAGGCGTCATCCCGAACGCAGTGAGGGATCTCCTGCATTTTTTAATCAAGCACCTGCGAGATCTGGTCCTTTTTATACTGATCTTTGTTCGGCTGCTGCGTTTTATCGAGCACGCAATTTTCTAAAACAAGATAATCCATATTCGTGCACATAAAACAGCGGTACGCATCTTCCAATGTGCACACGATCGGTTCGCCGCGAATATTGAACGACGTATTGATAATGACCGGACACCCTGTTTTCTGGCGAAAGGCCTCGATCGTCTTGTAATAAAACCCATTGCGCTCGGGCGACACCGTCTGCACGCGCGCGGAATAATCCACATGCGTGATCGCCGGCACCGTCGAGCGTTTGATCTTGAGCCGCGCCAGGCCCGTGAGTGTCGTCGTACGCGACTCAGGATTAATTTGAGATTCCTGCACAGGCCCGACCATGAGCATATACGGGCTTTCATACGGAAGTTGCACATACTCCTGCGCCCGATCCACGAGCATGCTCGGCGCAAAAGGACGGAACGATTCACGGAACTTGATGCGCACGTTCATCTCTTCCTGCATTTTTGTTGAACGCGCGTCTCCGATGATACTGCGCGCGCCGAGTGCGCGCGGCCCGAATTCCATACGGCCCTGCACATACCCGACCACTTTTTCCGCCGCGATCAACTCCGCGATACGGGCATGCACCTGATCACCATCAAAAGCTTCAAACGGCACGCCTTTGGCTTGCAAGAACGCCTTCACCTCGTCGGATGAATAGCCCGGCCCGAGATACGAACCCTTTTGCAGATCATCTTTGCCATTCACCGCACGCGGCTTGCCTAGATACTGATGCCACGCCACCAGCGCCGCACCCAAAGCACCGCCCGCATCGCCGGCCGCCGGCTGTATCCATATCTTGTCAAAAATGCCCGCATTCGCGATCTTGCCATTCCCGACGCAATTCAAGGCCACGCCGCCTGCCAGGCACAAATATTTTTTGCCCGTGACCTCACGCACATGACGGGCCGTCTTCAGCATGATCTCTTCGGTCACTTCCTGAATAGACTTTGCCATGTCCATATCAAACTGCGACAACGCTGTTTCCGGCTTGCGCGGGCCGCGGCCGAACAAACGATGAAAATGCCCGTTCGTCATGGTGAGGCCTACGCAATAATTAAAATATTTCATGTTCAAGCGGAAAGACCCATCCGCCTTGATATCGATCAATTCCCGACGGATAATATCTGCATATTTGCCTTCTCCATACGGCGCGAGGCCCATCAGCTTATATTCGCCGGAATTGACGCGAAAACCGCAATAATACGTGAACGCCGAGTACAAAAGCCCGATTGAATGCGGAAAACGGATCTCTTCAAGAAGCTTGATCGTATGGCCTTCGCCCACACCAAGGCTGGTCGTCGTCCATTCACCAACGCCATCCAGGGTCAGGATAGCCGCCTCGTTAAACGGCGACGGGAAAAATGCAGATGCCGCATGAGACTCATGATGTTCGGGAAAAAGAATGTCGCCGTCAAAACCCTCAAGTTCAGACCAAAGGATGTCTTTCAGGAATATCTTTTCCTTAAGCCACGCGGGCATGGCCTTAAGGAATGACAAAAGCCCGACGGGCGCATAATTCAGGTACGTCAGCAAAAGGCGCTCAAATTTAGCGAACGGCTTCTCATAGAACGCGACGAACGCCACGTCCTTCAGCGTAATGCCCGCTTCCTTCAGGCAGAAGGCCATGGCCTTCTTTGGAAATGCCGCATCATGCTTTTTGCGCGTGAAACGCTCTTCCTGCGCCGCCGCAATGATCTCCCCATCCCGAAGAAGCGCCGCGGCGCTATCGTGATAATATGCGGAAATACCTAAAATATATACGGGCATATTCTCTGACATCTTTTACGGCACACCTTTTTACCTTTTACTTTTCTAAAACTGCCCCATCATAACAAATAGCCGCGCCTCGATACAGCGCTCTTTGCATTTTTAGATCATATTGCAAAACCGGCACGGCACCATGCGCGATTTTTTATTCCTGCGGTACT
>JADFWS010000095.1 GCA_015234065.1 Candidatus Omnitrophota bacterium | reverse complement strand
CCTTACAAATTTAACCAGCTCCACTTTATTGAACTGATGCACCCGCATAAGCCCGCGCGTATCCTTGCCATAAGACCCGGCTTCCCGGCGGAAACATGGTGAATAGGCCGTATGATAAATAGGAAGTTCAGCTTCATCCAGAATTTCGTCGCGGTAAATATTCGTGACCGGCACTTCCGCGGTCGGGATCAGGTACAAGTCATCTTCAGCCAGATGATACATATCATCCTTCATTTTCGGAAGCTGGCCCGTGCCCCGCATGCTCGCCGCATTCACGAGGACCGGCGGGAATACCTCGACGTACCCGTGCTCACGCGTATGCAGATCAAGCATAAAATTGATCAGTGCCCGCTCAAGCATGGCTCCGGCTTTTTTATACAAAATGAAATTCGCACCGCTGATCTTCGTAGAACGCTTGAAATCAATAATGTCGTGCTTTTCCACAAGAGCCACGTGGTCTTGCGGTTTGAAATCAAACGTGCGCGGCTCACCCCAGGTGCGCACCACCCTGTTCTTATCCGGCCCGCCGACAGGAATAGAGGGGTGCGGCAAGTTCGGAATAAAAAGAAGGATATCCGTCAGCTTATCTTCCAGCGCTTTAAGGTCTGGCTCAAGGGCATCGATCTCAGTCGCCGTTGCCTTCATGGATGCGATCGTTTCTTTAGGGTCTTTCTTCTCCCGGATAAGCCGCGTGATCTCATCATTGGCCGCATTCTTCTTCGCGCGCAACTCATCAACCTTCATAATGATCCCGCGCCGCTGTTCATCGAGCGTCAAAAGCTCGTCCAAACGGCCCGCCGCATTCTTGGCCAAAAGGCCCTTACGCGCCAGGTCAACATTCTCCCGAATAAATTTAATATCTAACATACGTCCTCGTCGTGATGATTAATAGTCTTTGTATTATAACGGGTCATCGGTCTTTTTCAATGCCGGAGGATAAATCCTAGCAGAGACCATAAGAATAGGAATGCCAGTCCTGTGCCGAAGCCCGTCCGCGACACTGCCAAAGAACCAGTCTGCCAGATGGTTATGCCCATGCGTGGCCATGGCAATAAGGTCACACCCCTCTTCCTCGGCGAGGCTCAGGATCGCGCTGACCGGGTCTCCTTTAAGCAAATGACCATGAACTGAAAAACCCTCAGCCCTCAACATGGCCACAGCCGCTTCCAGGCTCTTTCGGTCATTCAACACTTCTTCGGAATCTGAAAGATCAAGCTGACTTTGCAGGCGCGCAGAAAACCCGTCTGCAACATGAACGAGAATAATTTTCGCCCCTGTGAACCGGGCCAAGGGCCGGATGTGTTCAAGGATCCTGGTATCTGTTCTGGAAATATCCAACGGGACAAGGATCTTTTTATACATGACATACCGCCTGATAAATAAGATAACCGTTAAGGACCGCGACGATCGCGGACGCTCCCCATCCCGCGGCTCTGATGAACCAGCCGTTTGCAAAACACCCCATCAACTCTTTATTCCCCGTGAACAACATTAGCGGCACCACCGCGAACATGAGCTGGAACGAAAGCACGACCTGACTTAAAACCAGCAGCTGCCCGATACCTCCCGGCCCCAGCCATACCGCCACACACAGCGCCGGAACGATCGCCATAGACCGGGTGATGATCCGGCGGACCCAGGGGCGGATACGGATATCCAGAAAACCTTCCATCACGATCTGCCCGGCGAGGGTCCCGGTCAACGTCGAACTCTGGCCCGAAGCCAAAAGCGCCACGGCAAAAAGGCCGCTCGCAAATGCGGCACCAAGTGTAGGCGACAACAGCTGATACGCCTGGCTTATATCCGCCACATCCTGATGCCCTGTCCCGTGAAACGCGGCTACGCTTAAAACAAGGATAGCCACATTAATAAAAAGCGCGATCGTCAACGCAACGGCGGTATCCATACTCGCAAATCGGATAGCCATGGCCTTGCCTTCATCATCACGCTTGAATGCCCGCGTCTGCACGATACTCGAATGAAGATATAAATTATGCGGCATGACCGTAGCCCCCACGATCCCAACGGCCACATACAGCATGGACGGATTAAAAAGAACCTGCGGCTGCGGCACAAAACCCGCGGCAACGCCGGCCCATTCGGGCTTTGCCGCCAGGATCTCATACACAAAAACCCCGGCAATAATGAACATGAGGCCGCCCACAAGCGCCTCAAGATACCGAAACCCGCGATTCTGCAGCGCCAGGATCACAAAAGCATCAAGCCCCGTAATAAGAATACCAACGACGAGCGGCAGTCCGAATAAAAGATTCAGCGCCACCGCAGAGCCGATGACTTCTGCCAGATCGCAGGCCACGATCGCGCCCTCACACAATATCCATAATATGATCGTCACCGGCCGGGGATACGCATGCCGACAGGCCTGGGCTAAATCTTTTCCCGACGCGATCCCAAGCTTAAGCGCCAGATACTGAAAAAGAACAGCCAACAGATTGGAAAAAAAGACAACTGACAAAAGAATATATCCGAACTTGGCACCTGCCGCCAGGTCCGTGGCCCAGTTCCCTGGGTCCATATACCCGACCGCGACCAAAAGCCCAGGCCCGAAGAACGCGAGAAACTTCCTCCAGAACCCGGCACTCGCTGGAACCTCGACGACAGAACGTTCGTTGAAATCTTCCTGCGTGCTTTTATCCACAGACGCCCTTCACTCAACGTTCCATTTTATGGAACAGCCCATCGACGGATTCTGCCTTGCCGGTACCGGCAGGCCCACGGCCATATTATTAAGCGCTTCTTTCAATTCCTCACGTGTGACCGCATCTTCATCTTTCCAATTATCATCAATACGACCATGATACACCAGCGCCCTGTCTTTATTAAAAAGATAAATATCGGGCGTACACTGGGCTCTGAACGCGCGCGCCACATCCTGAGTTTCATCCGCCAAATACGGGAAATCTATTCCAAGTTCTTTGATCTTATCCTTCATTTTTTCAGGGGCATCATCCGGGAATCCAGGATTAATATTCGGATTAATAGCCACCGCTGAAACGCGCATCCCTTGAGCATACGCCGCCAACCGCACGACGCGCGGCCATACGGCCTGGGCATAAGGACAATGATTGCATGTAAAAAAAACAAGCAGGCCACGCTCTCCAACAAGCGCGCGACTTTGATAGGCCCGCCCATCAGGATCTTTTAATTCAAACACGGGCATGATGGTGCCTAAAGGGATCTTAATTGATTCAAGCAGCGCCATTAAAACCTCTTCTGTTATATTAAATGATTTTAAGGAGGTCTTCTTCTTGTGTCAATCATAAGTCGCCCTTATAATAACCTAAATTACAGAAAGGTTTTTATGAACGATCAAACAATCATCCTCCAGCTTCAACTCGGTGCCATGGAAAATTTTACCTATATCATCGGTGACCCGTCAACGGGCGAAGGCACGGTCATTGATCCATGGAACGATACGGATGCCATCCTCAGCGCCGCCGCAAAAAACAAACTTACCCTTAAATCCGTGCTTCTGACCCATGGGCATTACGACCACACGGGCGGCGTCAAATTTTTCTCCGAAAAGATGAACCTGCCTGTTTATCTGTCCAAAGATGAATTCATGCTTTATGTTCCCGCATGTAAAACTCTGAAGCGCCTGAAAGACGATGATACGGTTGCCGTAGGCACACTGAAGATCAAGGCCATCAGCACTCCCGGGCACACACCCGGCTGCATCTCATATCTGGTGCAAGAGAATCTGTTCACAGGAGATACTCTTTTTATAGATGCGGTCGGACGCGCTGATCTTCCGGGCGGGAATTCTGGTATTCTTTTTCAATCATTACAGCGGATCAAAAACCTCCCGGATACCACCATGATCTGGCCCGGCCATCATTATGGCACACGAACTTCCGCACCATTAAGCATCCTTAAAACTTCAAACCCGTACCTTATGAGCAACGACGCAAACGATTTCTAGGCTGATGTCCGTTCAAGCAAAACAAGGGTTTCAAGATGCCGTGTCCGTGGAAAGAAATCAAACGGCTGAACTGACCTGACCCGCCACGCCCTCTGTGTCAACCCGCCTAAATTCGACACCAGCGTTTCCGGATTGCAGGAAAGATAGATCAAATGCCGCACCTTTTCAATCGTATTGAGGAACCTGACTGCCTCATCACTCAAGCCACCTCTGGGAGGATCAACCATGACCACATGATCTTCGCCGGAGATTTTTTTCAGGACTTCCGGAAAGATATTTTCCACACGGCCGCCGACCGCCACAACATTCGGCAATTTATTGAGCGCAATATTATGCCGTGCCAGGCGCACTGCGTGAATATTCTCTTCAATATTAACCGCCCTTAGAACCAAGTCATGCACCCAAAGGCTGAACAGCCCAACCCCGCCGTAAAGATCAAAGAAAACCGCTTTTTTGCTCCAAACAGGGAACGCGCGCAACGTTGCGCGTAAATCCGGCAGGATCGAAAGATTGGCCTGAAAGAAGCTATCGAGCGAAAAGAATATCCTTTGCCCGGCTATATCCGTATAAAAATAATCCCCCGCCTCCAGGCGCAGGGACTTCTCGCCTATCCCGCCCCAATGCACGGCAGGACCGTCACCACAGCGGACCGTCAAATTCGCCATGCGATACCCCGGCGGAAGTGTTTCGATCGCCCGGCGGCGCAGCTCAGGAATAAAGTTGGATATCTGCTCCATCGCGATCGGACATGCCGCAATCTCAAGTATCGGCCCGGCCTCGAGCGGAGAAAACCCGACCTGTATCTCCTTATTCCTTGTTTTAACAAGCTTCAGGTCCAGGCGATTACGATAATGATATATTTTAGGAGAGGGCATGATCGAAAGGACGCGCACCTCCGCGCCAAGCGTGGGGGCCAAAAGATGCCTGGCCGCCTTGTCTTTCAAGCGAAGCTCTTCGTCATACGAAAGATGCTGGTACTGACATCCGCCACAGCGGCCGTAAACAAGGCAGGCAGGCTCTGGCATCAAAACAACCGAAAAGAGCTGGTCATAATCGAAAGGATCCAGGCATTTTTTAAAAACTTGGGAGTGCTTCCAAAATATGTCAAATTCATGCCCAGATCCTTTTCCGGCATGATCGCATACACGGCCATCGTGGCGGCATCATCCCCGCCTTCAGACTGAAAAACGATCCTGTATCCGGGAAGTTCACCAAGAACGATCTTTACCGGAGGGATCATTTTCATATTTTTAAAAACGCCGGTCATTTGATTCGCAATAGTCGCCGCATATTGATCAATATTCATCGGATACTTTTTCATATCCTTTGTGGTAATACTGAACGATTCAGGATATGGATCAAGCGGGCCAGCCTTAGGCCCTTTAAAAACAACAACAACATCCTCCTGCGCCATCGGCGTTACAATCCAGTCTTTCGGATGCAGGAGCCTGACGCCGGCCTGATCATTCCGATACTCTTCAAAGCCGCTGCTGATCACAAAGTACATGACAATAGCAGCCACAACTAGGGCAGCGCCAAAAAAACTTGAAACGATAATAAGGATCTTTTTAACCACAGGGTTCATAGCTGTCTCCACATATGTGCTGTTTCCATACATAAGTATAACATGGTTGAAGGATCCGCCCGGCGCAATATCTGCTCTTTCATCCGCCCATACATCTTCTGACGAACGTCACCAGAATAGCGAAGTTTACCATCAACGCCTGTTACAAGCTCTGCCGAAAGAATTCTATTCTCCGGAAAACGATTTTCAATCACTTTCTTTTGTAACGGCGTCATACGCAGTGTGCCCAGGCTGATCCACCGGATACTCCGTGCCGGCACTGCCTGAAATATCGCATCAACCACGGATGCATACTCCTCTTCCCACCCATCATAATAAAACATGGGGTCAAAATGAAACGCCAGTGAATATCCGGCTTTCGCACATTGCCTTGCGGCATCAAGGCGCGCCTCCAGAGAGGCCGTATAATATTCATTTTCCGCGATCATCCGCGGGGTATTCACAGACCATCCAACAACAATATTCGATGCCGCCT
>JADFWS010000094.1 GCA_015234065.1 Candidatus Omnitrophota bacterium | reverse complement strand
GTCTGCCGGAAGCGAAGCGTTAAACCGAAGGACACGGCGAAATTTGCCGCGAACGGATAAGTTCCGCAGCCGTATTCGAAAGTTGGAATTCTTTCTCGGGGCGAAACATGTCCGCTATGTGCCCCGATTATTCTTTAAAACCTATTTCAGCCAGCGCCGCGATCAGATTCTCCGGGGTCACGGGCTTGGTGATATACCCCGTGCAGCCTTTGCTATACGACGCAGACACTTCTTTCATACCCTTCTTAACCGTGACCATCAGGATCTTGGCCTCTTTGGCGCCATCGACCTGCATCATGCGCTCCATCTCCCGGATCTGGCCCACGACCGCCTCGCCGGAAAGATCCGGCATTTCATAATCCATGGTCACAAGGTCGTACGGAACAAGCTCTTTATGCGCCTCCTGGAACATCTGCAGCCCGATCTGCCCATTCGGCACAGCATCGCATTGCCCGTACGTACTTAAGAGCGCTGTCAGCTTGGCACGGCTCACGTAATCATCATCCACGATCAAGATCCTCATATCGCACCCCTCTCGTTGCTGTTATCGATATTATTTATACCCGTTCCTGATAAAAACGTCCAGCTTTTCAAATTCATTTTTGAACACCGCAAGCAATTCCGCAAGGCCGGCTTCCTGTCCGGACTTGCACTGCTCCTCGATCGCGGCCGCGCTTTTTGCCAGCGGCGTCGCGGTCAGGTTCGCGGCGCCACCACGGACCTTGTGCGCCTCTTTGCCGAGCGCCGTAATATCCTTTGCAGCCAACGCCGCAGCCATCGCAGGCATTTGCTGCTGACGCACCTGCAGCATGAACTTCTGAACGATCCCGTCGAGAAGGATCTGGTTCCCGCCGAACTCGCGGATCGCCTCATGATAATCCAGCGGCCCGGCCTGTTTTATCTCCGTCGGTACCAGCACAGGCTCCTGGTTTGTTCCAACCCGGGCCCAGCGGCTGATCTGGGCCAGGAACGCCTCACGGCGGATCGGCTTTGTCAGGACACCGTTCATGCCAGCGGCGCGGCAATCCTTGATCGTCTGCTCATCCGCGTTCGCCGTAAGCCCGAGGATCACCACCTCTTTGGTCCAGCCATCCCTGCGCCGCAGTTCGCGGGCCGCCTGGAACCCGTCCATTTCCGGCATCTGGATATCCATCAGGATCAGGTCAAAGGCCTTGTCTTCGCATGCCCTGATCGCCGCAACCCCGTCGGACGCAAGGCCGACCTCATACCCGGCCCCCTCAAGGTGCATGCGGGCCACATCCTGATTGGGCAAATAATCATCAACGACCAGGATCCGGCTGCGGTGAACATTGGTGAAATCCCCGACCTCGCCTGTCGCGAGCGTTTTTTTGGCCGCCTCACCTGCGGTGCACACCTTCAGCGGCAGCACAAACCAGAATTCACTGCCCTCGCCCGGAACGCTGTCAAACCCCAGTTGCCCACCCATAAGCTCGACCAGGCCCTTGACGATCGACGTGCCAAGCCCGGTGCCGCCGTAGCGGCGCGTCCTCCCGCCGTCAACCTGAGCAAAGCGTTCAAAAATAAGATGCTGCTTGTCCTTGGGAATGCCAAGCCCCGTGTCCTTCACCGCAAAACGCACAAAAGCAACTCCGTCTTTTTCCTCGACAAGCGCCGCCTTGATCGTGATCGACCCTTTCTGCGTGAACTTCGCCGCATTGTTCACAAAATTCATAAGGCACTGGAATACCCTGAGGCGATCTGTCCAAACATACTGCGGCAAAGCCCCTGAAATGTCGACGGTGGCGTCGAGGCCCTTTTTCTGGGCGACGAGCGTCAGCGTTTTATGGACAACGCCGATCAATTCCGCGAGGTCAACGGCCGCGCTCTCGAATTCCAGCTTGCCGGCCTCGATCTTCGCCTGATCAAGCACATCATTCAACAGCGCGAGCAACACCTCGGATTCTTTAAGCACCGTCTGGGCCATATCATGGATCTGCGCGATCTCCCGGGTATTGGCAATGATCTCGGTATACCCGATGATACAATTCAACGGGGTACGGATCTCGTGCGACACATTAAAAATGAACTGCGATTTAAGCCGGCTGCCTTCTTCGGCTTTTTCCTTCGCCTCCTTGAGGGAATTCATGGCCCGTGCGCGCTCGAAATAAATACTCAGGATCTCGGCCGATGTCTGCAAGAGGCGGATCTCGCTGAACGACCAGCGGCGCCTGTCTTTGGTTTCATCGAAACCAATAAACCCGAACCATTGCCCGTCGACAAAGATCGGCAGGATCAACAACGAAAGAATGGCCTGCGCCCCCAGCACATCCCGTTCCTCCGGAGGAAACCCCTCAACAAGCCCTTCGATCACTTTATCCGCCGAGAGCACTGTCCGAAAGCGCTCGAATCCGTTCTTGTACGGCCAATGCCGCCGCAACGGATGGCCCGCCTGCGACGCGACATCCGGAGCGCAAGCCTCATGGGTCTGACGCATGCACAACCCGTCCACGGGGTCTTCCACATTTTCAGACATATACACGCGCGACGCCCCTGACGCCTCAAGCAAGAATGACAGGGCGCGCGACAGGTCGCCTTCGCCGCCAAGAAGTTCCTTCGTGAAAAGCGCCATGCCTTTCTCGTACCTCAGGCGGCTATCCAGGACCCTTTTCGATTCCTTATGCTGGGCGATCTCGAATTTGAGCTTTTCATTCGACTCGCCAAGCTCTTTCGTGCGCCCGAAAATAAGCTCTTCCAGATGCTGGCGGTACCCGCTCAATTCCTGCTCCGCCACCTTGCGGTCCGTGACATCCATCAGATACCCGAGGATATGCGTGATCTTCCCATGATCATCCACGATCACGGTAAAATAATGCAGCACCCACATCTCACGCAAATCTTTGCGAATGAAGCGGCCTTCAAAGCGGGTGAAATTGATCCTCTTCGTCAACAGCATCTCTTCGATGGCTTTTTTGAATCCGGCGCGGTCTTCGGGGTGGATCACTTCCGCGTGCACAACATTCCCCTGCAGGAATTCGTCACGCGAATAACCGAGGATCGCTTTGCAGTTGGGAGAAATATATTCCACCGCCCAGCCGGGCTGGTTTTTCCACTTAAAGACCGCGATATCGCCCTGGATAAAAAGCTTATGCTGTTCAAAAAGGACCTTGTTCACTTCGAGCAGCTTGTTCTCGCCTTTGTGGCGTTCGGTAATATCATCAAAGCTCTCGACACCTCCGACGATATTTCCAGCGAGGTCCCGCAGAAGATCCGCGTTCTTAAGGACGGTCCTCAGGTCCCCGCTTTTGGTGCGGATAACGCTCTCGCGGCCGCAGATCGGCTTTTCCACCGCCTCTGAATAAAGCCCACACACCCGCTGGCATGGCTCAACCGCAAAGAAACCGCAGGCCTGGCCCAAGGCCTCTTCTTCCGGATACCCCGTGATCTCTGCCGCTCTTTTATTCCAGGACGTGATGCGGCGTTCAAGGTCCACGGTAAAGACCGCGCTCGGCACGGTCTTCATCAGAAGATTCAGCTGTTCTTTTTCCAGCCGAAGCTCCCCACGGGACTTCTCCTGCGCCGTGATATCCCGGCTTAACCCCCGAAACCCGACAAATACCCCTCCGTCGACTACCGGCACGCCGCTGGCCTCGATCCATATAATTTCATCAGCCTTTCCCGCGACCGTGAACACAAGGCCCGAAAAAGCCTCCTTCTTCAAAAAGATAGGCACAAGCGCCTGCGCGACCCTGTCCTTATCCTGTGGCAGAACAATATCCGCCAGGGCCTTGCCGATAAAATAATCCGGAGTTTTACCCAAAAGCGGCTCAACCGCCTGCCCGCAAGCAATGATCCTTGCCCGGGCATCCGTTTCCCACAGCCATTCCTTTGAATTCAAAACGATCTGGTCAATCGTATCGAACGACCATCGCAGGCGAGCGTCCCCCGCCCCGCCAATGCCCAGGCGGCTATTCCCGGGCCACGCCATGTCATTCGCCGCAGGATTGAAAAAAGACATGAGGGCATGAAACATCTTACGCATTCAAACGAGCCTGTCTGTAAAAGCTGCAACAACTAACCAATGATCGCTTTAACCCGGGCAATGACATCTTCCGCACGGAACGGCTTCGGGAAGAACCCGGCCACGCCTTCCATCCGGAAAAGCTCGCCGAGCTCTTCTTTGGCGGTCGTCACAATGATCGGGATGCCTTTCAAGGCCTCGACGGAGCGGATCTCTTTAAGCAGCGAAAACCCGTCCATTTCGGGCATCATGACATCCAATATTGCCAGGTCCGGAAGCTCCGCGCGCATCTTGCGCATCCCGTCGATCCCGTCAACCGCGGTCACGACCGCGTACCCGTTCGCTTCAAGCCTTTTTTGCAACAGATTAAGGACCCCGGGTTCATCATCAATAACAAGAACTTTTAACATCACGCCTCCTTGGCCTGCGGCCGCGTAGTACGCGCCTGAAAACAGTTTTCAGGGCTTCTCACGCCGGAACCGCCGGTAATATAATAGTAAACGTAGAACCTTTCCCTACCTCGGAGACAACGTGGATATCTCCGCCATACTTTTTAAGGACATCATAACTAAGGCTAAGCCCGAGGCCCGTGCCTTCACCCGTCGGCTTTGTCGTAAAGAATGGTTCAAAGATACGGGCTGTGTGCTCGGGCGCAATGCCGCAGCCGTTATCCTCGATCTCGATACAGGCATTCCCGTCGCGGGTCGACGTTCTGATCCGGATAACGCCCTTTCCCGCTTCAACCGCGTGCGCGGCATTGACCAGCACATTCATAAAAACCTGGCCCAGCCGCTGCGCATGGCAGCGGACCTGCGGGATCTTTCCATATTCTTTTTTAATGACCGCCTTATACTTGATCTCGTTCCAGACGATCGTCAGCACCTTTTCAATGACTTCCGTGACATCTGTTGCCGCCGCCATTTCCTGGTCCGTGCGCGAGAACGCCCGAAGGTCCGTCACGATATGCTTCACCCTGTTCAAGCCGTCACGCAGCTCCGGGAACATCTCATTCATATCGTAGCGCAGGCTTTCCAGGCGGCAATCTTTCTTTTTACGGGCCACGTCCGCCAGATCCTGCCGGGCCTCATCGACCGTGCGCCAAAAATTCTTTTGCGCATCAAGCTTTTCATATTCCGCGAGGACCTCTTCATACACCGCAACATAGCGTTCGAGTGTCTCCAGGTTGCTCATGACGAATGCCAGCGGATTATTGATCTCATGCGCGACACCCGCCGCGAGCTGGCCGATCGCCGCCATTTTTGTGGATTGCAGCAGTTTCCGGTGCGCGTGCTCGATCTCTTCATTCTTGTTAAGCAGCTGAAGCTTCACGACCTCGCCCTGCTTCACCCGCTCATTCAGCGTGCGCATCATCACAGCAAACGCCTGCGCCAGTTGCCCGATCTCGTCATTCAACGCGAGAAGGCGTTCATCAACAACCGCATCCAGATCCCCTTTCGCCACAACACTCTGCAACGTGCGCAGCGGATTGAACATAAAGCCAACCAGGGCATATGCCGCTAAAGACCCCAGCACCAGAAACACCAGAGCGGCGCCCAAAATATGCCAGCGCATGGCGGCCAGGCCGTTCAGAAAGTCATCTTCATACACACCGGCGCCAACGACCCATCCCCATTCCCTGTCATATCCCACCACAGCCGTCTTCGTCCGGCCTGAGTTGTCATCTCCATTGCGCCAGACATATCGGGTGACGAACGTATCCTCAGGCCCAAGCTCATGCGCCCGATGGATAATATCGCGGACAAAATAAACCCCGGCATCATTGCGAGCCCCGAGGATATTTTCTCCGTCACGCATACGGCCCTTGGAAACAATATACATCCCGTCGCTGTTAATGACCCAGACATACCCGCGGCCCAAAATCCTCTGCTGTGCGATCCTGCCCTTCAGTTCCTCCTGAAGCACCTGGATGAGCCCAACACTACGAAAATCCGTATCATCCTCTGTGGCCGCGATCAGCAGGTTCCGGGCCGGATCATACGTAACGGCCGCGGTCTTCATCCTCGGCCCAAGCGCCCCTGCCTC
>JADFWS010000093.1 GCA_015234065.1 Candidatus Omnitrophota bacterium | reverse complement strand
GCCTTCCCCCGGAGACAAAGCGCAGAAAAAAATTACGCCTTTCTACCTGCTATCGCTCGACGGGAATTTTGACGAAAAGAAATTCTCCTTTAATTTTGACGTTGTCCCCGACGTCCAACCGCCGGATCCGACCACGTACGGCTCATCCTATAACGAAGAATTCGCGCGCAAACGTCAGCTGATCTACCAGGCGCTTCAGGACGCTTTTTTTAATGTAAAGACCAATCCCGGCGTTGACCCGCAGGCGCCGATCTTTACCGTGATCGTCGTGGCGGATATCACCAAAGGCATTGCCACCAAAACGACCATGTATCTCGAAGATTTTAAAAAGTATGCTTCAGCGGCACTGCCGATGGATGAATATTACATGCGCGAACATAATGAGATCATCGGGCGGGAACAGTTGATCGGCGACAAGAAAGGCCGCGCGCTGGATTATACAGAAGTAACCTGGGGTGATTTCCTGACCGACCAGATCAAGGACCGCATCCGCTTTAAATTCACCCAAAGCGATTTCCCGCCAAAATCCGAACCGGACAATGCCATCGCGGTGATCGCGGCCAATACACTTTCCTATTACCCGTCATTTACAGCGTATGACAACGTCTATCTGTATAACATCCGGGCAAAAAAAGAAAAGCTCTACTCAAAAACAGAGATCAAAGACCTTGCTGAAAAACCTTTGTGGGATGAAGAAAAAGGCAGGCTGACCACGATCCATTTTGACGCGTCCAATTTCAAACCGCCGGCCTCGACGAAACCCGCAAAGGGATCAGCGTCGCCATAAGCCTGACCGCACCGACCACCTCTTCCATCGAACACGGCTTGGTCAAATAATGATCTGCTTCAAGGTCATAACCCCGGCGCATATCCGCCAATTCTGTCCGGCCTGACACAATGATCACCGGGATCCATTTTCCTGAAGGTGTGAGCTTGCGAAGCTCCTTTAACACTTCAAAACCATCCTTGCCAGGCATGTTCACATCCAGGACCGCGATATCGGGAAGTGCCGCATGCAGGTACGCAACCGCCTGGTCTCCGTCGGAAGCTTTAACGACCTGAAATCCCGCGCCCGTGATCCTTTTGGCCGCAATATACAGGATATCTTCTTCATCGTCCGCAACAAGCACGGTCAGGTCAGAAGGCATAACCGAGGTCCGTCAGCAGTGACTGGTCATCACGCCAGTCTTTGTGCGCTTTCACAAATAACTCCAGGTACACTTTAGTGCCCAAAAGGTCTTCCAGCTCGGCGCGCGCCATGGTGCCGACTTTCTTCAGCATCGCGCCCTGATGGCCGATCACGATCTCTTTCTGGGAATCACGCTCGACCAGAATGATCGCCGTGATACGCGTGGTCTTGCCCTTGACCGGGCGCATATCCTCGATCACGACCGCGATCGAATGCGGCAGCTCTTCGCGCGTGAACATAAATAATTTTTCACGGACAATATCCGATACGACCTGCCGCTTGGGGATATCGCAGACCGTGTCCGCCTCATAATGGAAAGGGCCGTCGGGCAGGAGCTTGAATACTTCGTCAACCAAGGCGTCTACTTTAGTGCCAACCTTGCCCGACAACGGGATCATCAGGAAATTCTCGATCTCATCGATCTTCTTTCCGCGCGATTCTTCCCAAAGGGCGATATATTCAGGGATGAATTTCCCCTTCAGATCGATCTTGTTAAACGCCAGGATGATCGGCGTCTTGACATATTTAAGGCGCTCCACGATCCGGCGCTCTTCCTCGCCCACATGTTCGGAGGAATCCACCACGTGAATGATGCAGTCAACCCCGTCGATCGCATTCACGCATGACTGGTTCATGAAACGGTCCAACCCATCGCGGCCCACATGCCAGCCGGGCGTATCCACGAACACGATCTGGCCGCGCTCCTCGGTATAGATCCCGCGCAGCGCCGTGCGCGTGGTCTGCGGCACATTCGATACAATGGCCACTTTTTCACCGACGATATAATTCAAAAGCGTCGACTTGCCCACGTTCGGGCGGCCGACGATCGACGCAAAGCCGCTTTTCAAAAGCTTAGGCTCAGGCGCCTTCTTTTTGGCGGGCTTCTTTTTATCCGCCTTATTTTTGACAACTTTTTTCTTATCTGTCGTCACGCTTTTTCTCCGTTACGGAACTTCATGACCGAAAATACCACGCCTGAAAAAAGAATAAAATTGACCCAGCTGAATACTTTAAGGACCACGTCATGTGTCAAAACAGCCCAGGGGACCATGAACAGCATGCACACCCAAACGCCCCACGCCCAGGGTAAAGACAGGTCGCTCGAAGAGCGGCGGGTATAGATCCGGACAATGAGCGGAATATTCCACAACGGCATGATGATCGACGCTGCAAGGGCAATGAGTTCCAGCGTATGTGCCATCAAGCGATCCCGCAAAACTTCTGATATTCTTTCAAACGGCTCTCGACCTCGCGCATGGTCAGCGACGCGGTCTTCGCCATGCCGAATCCCTGAACATTAAACGATGCCAGCACGGTCCCATACGCCGCCGCCCGGCGCAGCGTCTTTTCATCCGACTTGCGCGCCTTGGTAAGATAACCGAACAAGGCCCCGGCAAACGTATCGCCGGCCCCTGTCGGGTCTGTGACTTTTTCAACCGGGAACGCCGGATAGCCGAATTCAAAATTCCCGCCGAATACATACACGCCGTGTTCACCCTTCTTGATGACCACGATCCGCGGCCCCATGAACTTAAGGATCCGCGCGGCGGCGATCATATTACGCTCCCCCGTCAGCATACGGGCTTCACCGTCATTCAGGACCAGCATATCGATCTTTTTCAGCATGCGCTTAAGGTCTTTCAGCGCAATATTGATCCACAAATTCATGGTGTCGAGCCCGACGAACGTCGGAGCCTTCATTTCAAACAAAAGCTTTTCCTGGACGATCGGCGCGAGGTTCGCCAGAAAAACATGGGACATTTTCTTCTGCGCCTCTGTGATCACCGGCGTATAATCCGCCAACACTCCGAGCTTGGTGTCATGTGTGATCGCGCTGTTCAGATCGTCTTTCTTGTACTCCCCCGACCAGCGAAAGGTATTCCCGGCCGCCATCGTAAGTCCGTCGAGGTTAATGCCCTTGCGTTTCAGAAAATCCAGGTGCATCTTGGGGAAATCTTTTCCAACGATACCCGCCAGATGGACTTCATCGAAAAGCCGTGCGCTCATCGCAAAATGCGCGACCGAGCCGCCAAGCATATTCTTTTTAACTCCCGACGGCGTTTTCACATCGTCGAGCGCCACGGTCCCTAAAGCCAATAATGCCATACATCCTCCGTGAACCGGCGAATACTATTCGCCGATAATCTTAATAAGTACCCGTTGGCGGCGCCTGCCGTCTCTATCGGCCGTCTTCCACAGCCTCCGCCGGGCGCTGGGGCCTGCGGCTTTTGGCGTTCTTCAGCATCACCACAAATTCATCGTCCAACATGAGATTCATCAGGTCGGTGTCTTTTTCAAGGTGCAAAAAATCGTCATACCCGCAGGCAAAAGCCTTTTCCATGGTCCGGCGCGCTTTGGGCATATCCGCCAGCAGCGAATAACTGCACGCGAGATTATACAGGATCGTGCCGTCATCCGGGCGCAAACGCGCCAGCTTTTCATCGACCGCCAGGCCCTTGGCATAGGATCCATTGGTTGTATAAAGATCGCCCAATGCGACGAGCGCCTCGATGAAATCAGGGCTGTGCTTCAGCACATTTTCGAAGAACGCGATCTCGAACTGCGGATCCTGTTTAACTTTTGCCATGATATTTCTCAAGGTAACGCTTCATGCGCGCCACGGCTTCTTTCAGATTGTCATAACTCGACGCATAGGAAATGCGCACATGGTCCGCACAATGGGACCCGAACGCGTTTCCGGGAACCAGCGCCACTTTTTCTTTTTCCAGAAGGTCTTTCGCGAACTCGAGCGACGTCATGCCCTTCAAGCGATGCGTCACTTTGGGGAACGCATAAAAAGCGCCCTGCGGCTCATGGCACGAAAAACCCAACTCGTTTAAACTCGTCACAATAAAATTCCGGCGGCGATTATACTCACGCTTCATGACCTGGACATCTTTTGCGCCGTTGCGGATCGCTTCACGCGCCGCCATCTGGCTTGTGATCGGCGCGCACATGATCGTATATTGATGCACCTTGTTCATGGCGGCGATCACCTTTTCAGGGCCACACACCCAACCCAAACGAAATCCGGTCATGGCATACGCCTTGGAAAAACCATTCATATAAATGACCCGCTCCCTCATGCCGGGAAGCGTCGACAACGGCACATGCTCGAAATCATAGGTCAGCTCGTCATACACTTCATCCGAGAGCACCAGGATATTGTACTTCTTGACCACCTTCGCGATCGCCAGAAGTTCCGCGCGCGTATAGGACGTTCCCGTCGGATTGCATGGATAATTAAAGATCATGGCCTTCACGCCTTTTTGCCAGGCCTTTGCGATCTTTTGCGGCGTCACCTTAAAGCCTTCTTCCGCCACCGTGACGATCGGCACAGGCACGCCGCCGGCCAGCCTGACAAGCGGCGCATACGCCACAAAGCAGGGTTCGTGCACAAGCACTTTATCACCGGGGTTCAGGACCGTGCGGCACGCCACATCCATGGCTTCACTGCCGCCGATGGTCATGAGTATTTCCAGGTCCCAGTCGTAATCCATGCCATATTTCTCTTTAAGGAACAGGCAGAGATCTTTACGCAATTCCGGCATCCCTTTGTTCGAGGTATAACACGTATACCCCTGCTCAAGGGCATAGATCGCCTTTTCGCGGATATTCCAGGGTGTCGCAAAATCCGGCTCCCCTACACCCAGAGAGATAACATCCTTCATCCCGAGGACCAGGTCGAAGAACGCCCGAATTCCCGACGGCGGAAGGTCATCTACGATCTTTGATATTTCCATGAAAACCCCAATACATGTAAAGATCGGAACGCACTATTTTCTAGAACAGCCCGAACAATCCGAACAGAAATAGTGTGTCCCGATTAATAGGTAATGTTCAGCCTTTTGAGGCGCGGCGCGGTTTTGAACAGCTTGCCATCCTCTTTGTATTTCTTCAGGAGAAAATGCGTTGTGGTCTGGCGGACGTTCTCCATGGGCGAAAGTTTCGATGAGACAAATTCCGCAACGGTCTGAATACTGTCTCCCTCGACGATCAGGAGCAGGTCATAACTGCCGGACACGAGATAACAGCTCTTCACTTCCGAAAAACTGTAAATGCGTTCGGCCACATGGTCAAAACCCACATCCTTCTGCGGCAGGATGCTCACCTCAATAAGCGCCCGTACTTTCGCGTGATTGCGGTCTTCGGTCATCTCGGGATTCAAGATCGCCTTATACTGCACGATCGTGCCGTCAGACTCGTACTTCTTAATGGCCTTCTTCACAAGCGCCGGGCTCTGTTTCGTCATCTTCGCGATCTCATCCGCCGTTGTTCGCGCGTCTTTTGTCAATATCTCGAGGATCTCATCCATAATGTCTCCTTAAAATCTTAATGTTTCTTTTGGTCTTGATTGCGGTTCTTGTACCGCTCCAGCGTGCTGACTTTATAATCCAGAACCGCGATGTTCTCCCGAAGATCCGCCGACTGCTGTTCGATGAATTTATTCTGCTTCGCGTAATTCGCGATATCAGCCTCAGCATCCGCGTTGGGCGCGATCACTTCAGCCGCCGCTTTATCAAGCGCCTCTTTTTCAGCCTTTAACGCCTTCAGTTTTGCCTCGAGTTCCGGCTTGCTACGGGTCAACTCATCATAGCGGCGGACGTTCAGATCCGCCTCGCGTACCGCACGCTGTTTTTTAATTTCAGCCAGCGCATCCTCGGCCGCGTCCCTGTCGTGCGCCAGAAGAAGAAGGTTTTCTTTTAATTTCTTATTCACATCCGCAATATGCCGGGCATCCCGCACATACGGAAGGTCAACGTTCTGCAATTCATGCAATTTTGTCTTTAAAAAATCTTCTTGTTCTCTCTGCGCCCTGATCTGGGCCGCCAGCCTTGAAATTTCATTTTGCATTTTTACGAACAGCGCTTCATCGCGCACACGCAAGTCCACCAGCAGCGCTTTTTTCTGAAGCTCCAGCTGCGCCACCTGAAGGCGGCGCAAGCTAAGTTTGGCATCAGCGCTCGCCAGGCGCGCCTGCCCCGGCGCAAGGCTGTTCTTTCTGTCCGCAAGCTCTTTATCTTTAGCTGCGATCTGCTGTTTCACCGCGGCAATATCCGACGGGCTTTCGATGTCCGCCTTCCGCTGCGTAAACGCCGCACGCTGTTCTTTATTTTTGGCCCGCACCGCGGCGATCGTATTTTCAAGCGCCCCGATATCCGCCTGCAGCTTCTGATATTCCGCCTTCAGCTGGTCATTCGTCTGTAACAATACCTGCGTCGTTTCCTGGATCGAACCGAGACTGGCTT
>JADFWS010000092.1 GCA_015234065.1 Candidatus Omnitrophota bacterium | reverse complement strand
GAGTTCAGGGAGAGCGGTTTTAGTTTTGCGGTTGATGATGTCGGCGGAGGATATGCCAGCCTTGAGTCGATCGTAGCCACAAAGCCCGAGATCGTTAAGATCGATGCGCATATTGTCCGGGACATCCAGAAAGATTCTGTGAAGCGCAGTATTGTTAAATTTATTGTGGCGTTCTGCAAAGAAAACCAGATCATTTCCGTTGCTGAAGGCATCGAGAACAAGGAAGAGCTTCAGGCGATCCTGGATCTTGGTGTTGACGCAGGACAGGGATATTATCTTTTCCGGCCGACGCCGGATTTGAATATCCGTGCCATGAAAGATACCTGCCTCGCATTTTCATAATTCCGCCAATCTTCTTTCCCCGCCATTAAATTAAGATATAATATTTCTTAAAGGATGATTTTTTTATGATCAAAGAACGTGCCAGCGGTATTTTATGCCATATTTCTTCGTTGCCGTCTTCATTTGGGGTGGGAGACATTGGCCCGGAGGCGTTTAAATTCATTGACTTTTTAGCCAGGGCCGGCCAGAAATACTGGCAGATCCTGCCATTAAACCCGACGGATAGTGCGCTCGGGAATTCACCATACAGCAGCTTTTCCGCGTTCGCGTTCAATATTCTTTTTTTAAGCCCCGAGGCTCTTGTTAAAGATGGTTTTTTGAATAAAGAGGCGCTTGTGGGGATGGATGTGCCTGAAGATGGCCAGGTACATTATGATCAGGCGTTGACGCTGAAGCAGGATATCCTGACCCGTGCCTATGAGGCGTATAAAGCCCGTCGATTTCAGCTGCGCGATGTTGAAGCGTTTTACGCACAGCAGGATTTTTGGCTGCACGACTATGCTCTTTTTGTGGTTTTAAAAAGAAAGTTTTCCAATGTCTCTTGGGCTGCGTGGCCGCGCGAATATCGCGATCGAGACGCCGGGGCTCTTGTCCGGTTTGCGGCTGAAGAAGCCGAGGCTGTTGGGCGTGAGAAATTCGGGCAGTATCTTTTTTATCGTCAGTGGATGGGCCTTCAGGGGTATGCTTCGGCAAAAGGGGTTGGCTTTGTCGGCGACATTCCGATCTATGTGAATTATGACAGCGTGGATGTCTGGGTGCATTCAGACCTTTTTAAGCTGGACAAGAAAAAAGATCCGGTGATGGTGGCAGGTGTTCCCCCGGATTATTTTAGCGAAGATGGCCAGCGCTGGGGGAATCCGGTTTATGATTGGGCCAGGCTTGAGCAGACGCATTTTTCCTGGTGGGTGCAAAGAATTAAGCATAATCTGGCATTATTTGATGTTGTGCGTATTGATCATTTTCGGGCTTTTGCCCAATGCTGGGAGATCCCGGCGGAAGAATTGACCGCAAAAAAGGGAAAGTGGTGTGATGTTCCGGGTGTGGCGTTATTTGAAACTTTGCAGAAAGAAATTCAGCATCTTCCGATCATCGCCGAAGACCTTGGGATTATTACGCCGGATGTGGACGCATTAAAAGAGCAGTTCGGGTTGCCCGGGATGCGCGTCCTTCTTTTTGCGTTTCATAATGAATATAAAAAGAGCCGGGACCTTCCGGACAACTACGTTCCGTTCAGTATTGTGTATACAGGCACGCACGATAATAATACGATCCGGGGCTGGTATGATCACGATATTACACCGGTTGAGAAGAAGAATCTGGTTGAGTATATGAAGCGCGAAATCCGCCCCAATGAAATATGCCGGGTTTATATTGAAATGGCGCAGATGTCGGCTTCTGTTGTGTGTGTTGTTCCGGTGCAGGATCTTTTGGGGTTTGGCGAAGAGGCGCGTATGAATAAGCCGTCCACTATTAAAGGAAACTGGCAGTGGCGCTTGAACTCTGGGGCGCTTACGTTAGGGCTTGCGCGATATCTGGCTGCCCAGACGATCAAGGCCGGGCGATAATTTTTCCTTCTTATTCTTGAGCGCGAATAATGCCCATGTTACAATTCAGGCAATGAAAAATTTACTTATTCTGTGTGTTCTTTGTTCCTTGATATCAACGGGTTGCCTGTGGTTTTCAGGGCAGCGGCCTTCTGTGGCCATGCCGGCGGCGTCTGTTGAAATATTGAGGCCAGACCTTCTTTTAAAAAGCCAGACATTCTTTTTTGAGCCTTTTTCAGCCGGGGACAAGGCTGAGGCGTCCTTGCAGCTTGATCGCATGGCGCTTTTCATGGTCAAGGGGGTTTCGGATGCGCTTTTAGAAGGAGCCAGCCCGTTGAGGCTTGTTGCCGCAGAAAAAAGCGCAGAGGCTGATCTTGTTTTAAGAGGGCACATCGAAGAGTTTTCCGTGGCCGGAGGGTGGAAAAAAGTTTTTTTCCAGAAAGAACAGGCGGTGCTTGTTGTGCGGGGAGAATTGGTATCCCGGGCAACGGGGGATGTTGTGGCGGTTATTTATGGCCGTAAAAAGTGGCGTACGGATGGGCATGATACAGATCAGACGGCGTATCAGGCTGGCCAGGATATCGGACGCAAGTTGTTGCCGTAAGGGAGGCGTATTGTGATCGTTGTGACGGGTGGGGCGGGATTTATCGGAAGCTGCATGGTGGCCCATTTGAATGCCATGGGGCGTACGGATATTATTATTGTTGATGACATGCTTCCCGAAGACGCAAAAAAGAGGAATATTTCGGCTAGAAAGTACGCCGCGTATTACGATAAAGAGGCATTCTTGCAGTTGGCCCTTCAGGATAAGGTCCCAGGGGATATTTCCCATGTGATCCATATGGGCGCGTGTTCTTCGACGACGGGGACGGATCGCGCGTATTACATGAAGAATAATTTCGAATATTCCTGTCACATGGCACGCTGGGCATTTGGGAAGAAAGCCCGTTTTATTTATGCGAGCTCTGCCGCCACATATGGCGATGGTGAGCGCGGTTACTCTGACAGCGTTGAGTCCATTCGTCACTGCAAGCCGCTCAATCTTTACGGGGAGTCCAAGCAGTTGTTTGATGAGTGGATCCTTGAAAATAACTTTTATGACAAGGTGGTTGGGCTTAAGTTCTTTAATGTTTTTGGCCCTAATGAATATCATAAAGGCGACATGAAAAGTGTTATCGCCAAGGCATACGGGAATGTGGCTGGCGAGGGGAAGATGGTTCTTTTCAAGTCGCATCGCCCTGATTATGCGGATGGTGAGCAGAAGCGGGATTTTATATATGTGAACGATGTTTTGAGTGTGATGCAGTTTTTTTGTGATCATCCGGAGGCCAATGGGATTTATAACGTTGGGACTGGAGAGGCCAGGTCCTGGAACGATCTGGCTCGGGCGCTTTTTGCCGCTGTCGGAAAGGCGCCGGAGATCAGGTATGTGGACATGCCAGAACATTTAAGGGCCCGGTATCAGTATTTTACGCAGGCGGATATGTCGCGTTTACGCGCGGCGGGATATACGAAGCCGTTCATGCCGCTCGAGCGTGCGATCAAGGACTATGCGGAGTTCTTGAAGAATAATTCATGTTTGTAACGTTTTAATCCATTTACCCGGAAGGGAAAAGATCATGGAGATCACCATACTTCTTGTTGGTATTGTTGCGGCGGCGGTCTTTGTTGTGATGAGGCTTTTCATGACGGTTCGTCATGAAGCTCAAAAAATGGTGGAAGAGAGTGTGGTGCCGATCACAGATATTTCCGAGATCGTGACGCCTGCGCTAAAGAGTGAGGCGCCTGTATTTTCTTCAGAGGCGCTTGAACAGGAGGCAGGTTCTATTATACCGTTATCCGTGGAGCCAGCCGCAAGCCTAAAGAGTGATGCGGCTGAACAAGAAGTTTTTCAGCTACGAGAAGAAGTTCAACTGATCCGTGAGAAGGCGGTGATCCAGGCGCGAAACGCCTTGGAGGTCATCAGCAAGCTTCGAGCAGAGAATGACCGCCTTAAAGAAGAGCATGCGGTGGCGCGTCAGGATGCGCTTGAGGCAAGGTCCGGAGCTGGCGTTGAAGCGGATCATTTAAAGGCGGAGAATGCGGCATTTAGAGAGCAGTTAAATGTCGCTGAGATTGAGATCAAGCGCTTTACGGAGGATGCGCTGGCCCTGCGTGCAGAGATGATAGCGCTTAGAGGTGCATCTGTTGTTAAGGATGATGAAGGGCAGGCTGCGGCTATTCAAAAAATGCATGATGAGTACCAGTCACAGCTTAAAGATTTTTATGGTCAGATAGAGGCTGCGCGTGCAGCCGTAGGCGTTTTAGAGAAAGAGCGGGATTCTGCCAGGTCTCGTGTGCTGGAGCTTGAGGCGGCGAGGCGGGTACTTGAGGAAAAGAATAAATATTATCAGTATGAGCTGACCAAAAGCCGTGCGCAGGCTGTCGGCCTTGAGCGGATGTTTGAAGGTTCGTGCAAGCAGATCGACGGGCTCCACCGGCGGCTTAAGGATTCGGGGCAGGATGAGGCGGGATTTTCCCGTCAGGGATTTTCGGCTGTTTCTTGAATCGATGAGGGGATTTGCGATTGAAAAAAGGAAATTCTTTGTTATAATGCGTCCATCATGAATAAATACATCCTTCTTATTTCAGTTGTTATTTTCTCCGGCTGCGCTTCGTTTTGGGATGCGCCAAGGAATGTTGTCGGTGTTTCAACGCGTGCTCTTGAGAATGCGCGTAAAGATTCTGTTTTTCAGGTTTATGCGTGTGAGTACGCGGATTGTTTCAACGCGGTCGTTGATAGCGCCGAAAAGAGCAAATATATTGTTTTTATGAAAGATCAGATCCGGGGCCTGGTGGTGATCATGAATATCCCGGGCGTGGTGGATACGACTGAAGTTGGTGTTTTTATTGCGCCCCTGGCGAATCACAAGGGCGTTAAAGTAGAGTTGTCCTCTAGGAGCACTCCTGCCAGGCGCGCCGTTGCCCAGATACTCTTTACTGATCTGGCGGCACGTTTTCCAAAAAGTTAGCCTTTGGTGTGGTTTTTTCGTCCTTACTATATAAATATCCTGCGCGTCACGGCAACGCTTGACTTTACATATATATATATTAGAATTCTTCTATGTATAATATAAATGAGCTTAAAGCTCAGCTCATTCAGGCTGGAAAACTCCTTTGGGATAAAGATCTGGTCGGCGGGCTTAATGGGAACATCAGTTTTCGTGTTGATGCGCGGTCTATTCTGATCACGGCGCGCGGCGGGTGTTTGGGGTGTCTGGATGACAGCCGCATTGTCCATCTTGGGCTGGACGGGGCGGTTCTGGCGGGCGGCGAGCCGTCGAGCGAGAAGTTGCTTCACCTGGAAATATATCGCCGGATGCCGGACGTTGCGGTTATTTTGCATACGCATACGACGTTCACAAACGCATTCTTCCTAAAGAATGATGTGTTTAAGTCCGAAACGTTTGAAGGCGCTTATGTCCTCGGGGAGGTTGTTGCCGTTGACCAGTCTTCGATCAATGTCGCGGATGTCGGGCCGGTGGTGGACAAGCTTGTGTTGAACCCTATCGCGGCCCTGCGGCGGCACGGGGTCGTCTCCGTCGGTGTTAAGTGGTTTGACGCTTTTGTTCGGATACAGACACTTGAGGAGCAGGTCAAAATGGCGGCGGTGGCCAGGCTTTTTGCGAAGGGGTAGGGGAAATCGAAGGGGGATGTATGGACAGGACGATATCAGTATTTCAAAAGAATAAATTTCAGGAGATCCGCGTAGGGATCCGGGAATTTAAAGGCAACGACCTTATCGATATCCGCACCTGGACCATGACCCAGGGTTCGGAGGAGATGGTCCCGACGGCAAAAGGGGTTACGATCAACATCCACCTCCTGCTTGACCTTAAAAAGTCCCTGGAAGAGGCTGAGAAGATCCTTCGCGAAAATAATATGCTTTAAGTGTTGACAAAAATATTCTTCTGGTATATTATCTTCAAATCTTAAGTAGCTGTTTTTGATCTTCATTATTTGCTGCTGTGTGTTTTGATTCTTCCGTTGTTTCGGTCTTATTCTCAAGAGAGCCGCGGAATTGGAAAGTTCTTTAAAATGTTTTTTGTCTGGCGTTTCTTTTTCCCGGCGGGAAAGGCTCAATAAAAAAAATGTTGAGAAAAGCGCTTGACAAAGAATAGTTTGTCTGGTATTCTTTTGACCTTCTGCATCACAGATTTTGAGCAGCACATTTGTTCTTTGACATCTTGGATTCTAATCAATACTAAACTTTAGCCAAGTTTTTGGAGAGTTTGATCCTGGCTCAGAGTGAACGCTGGCGGCGTGGATTAGGCATGCAAGTCGAGCGAACCCGCAAGGGTTAGCGGCAAAAGGGTGAGTAACACGTAAGTAATTTTCCTTTAAGTCGGGGATAGCATCGTGAAAACGGTGGTAATACCCGATGTTATCGGTTGTTCGCATGAATATCCGATCAAAGACGGGGACCGCAAGGCCTGTCGTTTAAAGATGAGCTTGCGTACCATCAGCTAGTTGGTAGGGTAACGGCCTACCAAGGCTAAGACGGTTAGCTGGTCTGAGAGGACGACCA
>JADFWS010000091.1 GCA_015234065.1 Candidatus Omnitrophota bacterium | reverse complement strand
TTAACCGCCTGCCCGACAAGCCCGTACATGGCTTTCAATTCTTTTTTCTTTTTTGGGATATTCTGGATCTGATGCTGCGCGATCTCGGATGCGGTCCTTGAAAAACCTGTAAAGAACAGCATCATATGGCTTTTCAGCTCTTTAAGCTTTTCTTTAGTAAGCGTGACCTTGCGGACATTCAAATGCCCGTCTCCTCCGATCTCGATATAGCTTAAACCCCCGTGCGCCGCCAGCGTCTGGTCCTGGCAGCCGACATTCTCTTGGATCATGTCCTGCTCAATATGGATCGCTTCCCGTGCCAACTGCTCTTTCGTCGTCATAATGCCCTTCAAAGCATACAACGCGTTCAACAGGCCGACCGTGAACGCCGAACTCGAGCCCAACCCCGCGCGCGCCGGCAAGTCACCGTCGTGATGGATCTCGATGCCTTCATGGATATTCAAAAACCTCAGCGTTTCCCGGACCGACGGATGGTCAATGTCGTCCACGCCATGGACATGCTCCATTTTGGAATAAATAATACGCGAACGATGTTCAAAGAACGGCGGCAGGTAACGCGCCGTAATATAGCAGTATTTATCGATCGTCGTAGCCAGGACCGCACCCGGCTGATCTTTGAACCACGCCGGATAATCCGTCCCGCCACCGAAAAATGAAATGCGAAAGGGTGTGCGACTGATGATCATGCCTTCTCCCGGATGTTGATCGCTGTCATGGCTTTTATCTCCTCCACCACATTTCGGCCAAAGCGGCCTTCCATCATGGCAAGATACCGTGCGCTTGAAAAATACGCGTTAAACGCCCTGTCCCGAAACTGCAGCACGTCACGCCCTGAGACATGCTCCGTCGGAACGGGCTTGAAATTTGGACTCATCTGGGAAAACTCTTCGCTCGTCAGCGGAAGATCAACGCCCTTGGCCTGCATGGCACCGTAAAGCGCGCTTCCCGGATACACACTCACACAATAAAAATTCGAATATTCGCAATTAAGCTCCGTTGCCAGATCCAGCGTTTCCTGCATTGTGGCCTGCGTATCGTCCCAGAACCCGAACATATAATTCCCGACGATACTAATATCCGCGTCTTTCGTCATTTGAATGACCTCGCGGATCTTATTAT
The DNA here is from genome assembly GCA_015234065.1 of Candidatus Omnitrophota bacterium. Classification (GTDB taxonomy): domain Bacteria; phylum Omnitrophota; class Gorgyraeia; order Zapsychrales; family Fredricksoniimonadaceae; genus JADFWS01. Next base: position 5,365 of record JADFWS010000091.1, on the reverse strand, counting down.
TGTCAAATCGGCCTTTAAGGACGCCCGCACGGATCTTTTCATTGCCGCTTTCAATGCCATACGCCAGCCAGCGGATACCCGCGGCGCGCACTTTTTTCAGAAGGTCCGGCGTTACCGTATCAATACGCGCATACGCCCAGATGTTGATCTTTGGACCAAGCCCCGACGCAATAAGGGCATCGCACACGGCGTGAACCCCTGGATTATTGATCACGAACAACTCATCCATCATCTTGAAATTCGTGACCCCGCGCTGCACGTACGCCTGAATATCGCGGGCAACCAGCTCCGGCCCGCGCTGCACATATCCAGCCTTATAAAAATCCTTCACGCAGCAGAATTCACAGGTGAACGGGCAGGAAACACTGGCGAATGTCGCGCCATATGACCTGTCCTTACGGCCCCAGGCATGCCAGTTATGCGCCCGATACTTTTCTACGGGCAAAAGCCCAAGATCGATCGCCCCGGCCTCCACCGGCTCGAAAGGAAGATAATTATACACATCGACTTTAATACCAAAGGCCTGTACCAGCGCCACACGAAGAGCTTCCGACACCTCGGCCTGCTGAATATGCGCCGACGGATGCGTTCCCGTCGACAAAATAACCGCCCGTTCAGGGGCTTCGGCCCCCAGCCGCGCCAACAGGCCGGCGATATCAAGCCCCTCGGCTTCCATATCGATCACGCGCGCGCCAGGCGTCGCCTGCGCCAGAAGTGCCAGCCACACCGGCGGCTCGATCGCAGACAAATGCACGACCCGCCCGTACTGATTCTTTTTAGCATTGGGTTTTATAAAAAGAACGCTCATCAAATATTCGCGTACTGATTACGCTTCAGCACCTGATACGCTTTCACAAGCTCGGCGATACCTGCCGACAGCGACATATCCGGCTTAAAGCCCGTAGCCTCGATCTTTGCGTTCGACACGATATAATCGCGCTTGTCCGGATCTTCGCCCACCGCGGCCTCGACAAAATAAAAATCCGGCACGTGTTTCTTGATCTCTTCGCAAAGCTCCTGCTTGCTTAAATTCGCATCGCTTAAGCCCACGTTATAGGCCTCATTTTTCATTGCCTCAAAATTCTTCAATCCATGCATGAAAGCCTTCGCCACGTCGCGGCCGTGAATAAAATTACGCTTGAAATGGGCTTCGAAAAGAACAATAAAACGGTCATACACCGCGCGGTACACAAAATCATTCACCAGAAGATCCAGCCTCATCCGCGGGCTCGCGCCGAACGCCGTGGCCAAACGCAGCGTGATCCCGTGCCCGCTGTCCAAGACCGCTTTTTCCGCGTCGCACTTCAGTTTGCCGTATAGTGAGATCGGGCGCAAGGGCGTTTCTTCCGTACAGAACTTCCCGGCCTCTCCCACCCCGTACCCGCTATTTGTCGTCGGGAAAATAATCATCTGACTTTTGGAAGACAGGTCAACAACAAGCTTGACCGCATCCACAAGGATGGTCTGCGCCCCGACCGGATCTTTCGCGCACAATGGCGCGCCTGTCAGGCATGCCAGCGGAAATATCGCATCCGCGCTTTTCATCAACTTTTCTACCAACTTTTTATCTCTGGCATCACCGCGGACGATCGTCAGCCTGGCCTCATGACACACATCCAAAAGGGGTGTCTGGCTGTACATAAAGTTATCAAGCACAACCACTTCATGCCCTGCCTGAAGAAGCCGCGGAACCATGACCGACCCCAAATACCCCGCACCGCCAGTAACCAGAATTTTCATACTGATCCCTTTCTAAATATATATAAGAATTAAAGAGCCAGTATTATATTCTGGGAGCCCAAACGGCGCAATAGAGAAAAGAAATGCTCAATAAAACATGCTGAAAACAAGCGCAATGAACAGCGGCGCAGAAGGAAGGCCATATCGAATATCAATAAAGAAAATGGCATAAAGCCCGATAAATCCAACAAGAAAAACCAGCGTGAACAATCGTGCCACCGGCGCACTTGAACTCCCCTCATCCCATAATCCCTGTTGCCCATGAAATACTTTCACAAGGCCACAACAAAATCCCGCAAGGCTCAATAAAGCCCATATGCCGCAAAGCCCAAAAACAACCCAACCCGTTGAAAATATCTGCGCCGGGGTCCGGGGATACTGCACAAAAAACAACCTGTTCTCCCAACATAACATTTTTAAACTTTCAACCGCCGTTAACAGCGCTTCCTGGAACGGATGCTGTCGCATAAGCTCCAATGACCTGCTTAAATAAAATCTATCCTCCTGTTCCAGGGAATAACCCCTGGCCGCAGCTTCAGCGCCTGCCTGCAGCGCATACTGATCTGACATGGCAAATCCCCAAAATGCACAAGCCCGGCCGCCATAAACCTGTTCACATAACCCCAGGCGCGGAACCGACAACAGCGCTTGGGCAAAACGTTCCTGGGTCAACGGCTGTAACCTGCGCGTTGTATTCCCGCAGAGCGCCCACGCGCCGCGATCCGTCAGCACATAATGACCGCTATAATGCCCATTCAGCTCTTTATAGAGCTGAAGCACGCCTGTAATAACCACCGCAGGAAGTATGACCGCGAGCAAGGCACGCATCGCCCTCTTGCCATCCTTCCTAACAAAAGACGTACAGCAGAAAATAAAAAACAGCCCCAGAAAAATACTCAAAACCGCAGCCGCAATGATCTTCACCATGATGAGGATCAAAAATGCGCCTGTAAACACCGCGCTCCATCCTGCTACGCGGCTTAACCGCCCGTTGCAAGACACACATTCCCGCCAAATATATACCGCCGCAATAACACACAATAGCGGCCACGGCAATGCCACCCCTTCAGACCAAAGCCACAGCGTCGAATTCAACAGCGCTGGCGACAATCCTGTGTAAAAAGCCGCCCATCCGGCAACTATACGCCCGGCGCCCAACAGGCGCGTCAGCCAGAATACCAGGGCCATAGCCAGCGCCAAATGCGCCATATTAATAGCCTTGACGAGATACCAGTACGGAACGCCAAAAACTCCTTCAAGCTTCATGGCCCAAGATATATAGATCGAAAACAACGGCTCCCGGTGAGGCGCTGTGCGAAAAAATTCGATCCAGCCCTTTTCGGCCAGCATGCGCCCGAAATTCACATAATCAACAGCATCATAAATCAACACTGCCTTGGTATTCACAAAAAGATACGCCCAATAAAGAAACAACAGCAGAAATGCGGCGGCAAGAACATAAAGCGCCATCGGATGCCGAAATGGTGATGGCGCAAGAGGTAAAACTGCAGAAGGCCTGTGCCTTATTTTCTTTTTGCCCATAAAGCCGCGATCCCGTCCTTTAAAGAAACGCACGGGCGCCAACCCATCTTCAAGAGCTTCGAACTATCCAGGAGTTTTTTCATAGCGCCGTCAGGTTTTTTCGTATCCCAGCGGATATCGCCCTGAAAGCCAGTAACATCTTTGATGATCCCGGCCAATGCAGCGATGGAAACATCCGTCCCGGCCCCGATATTCACCGCCGGCGCGTCGTTATAATCCTTGAGCAGAAATTCACATGCGCCGGCGAGGTCTTTAGCGCTGATAAATTCACGGCAGGGCGTTCCCGTGCCCCAGAACGTCACATCAGGAGCTCCCATTTTAAGCGCATCCTCAAATTTGGCCAGCATCGCGCCGAGAACATGCTGATTCTCCGGCGCTTCGCCATCAGAATCACCGTATACCGTCGCCGGAATACCGACGATCGCATTAAACCCGTATTGTTTCCGGTACGCCTGGCAAAGGACCACGCCGGCCGCTTTGGCCGTGGAATACGGGGCGCTAGTCGGCTCCATGGCGCCCATCAGAAAATACTCTTCCTTCATGGGCTGCGGGCATTCTTTCGGATACACGCAAGACGCCGCCAGAAACAGCAGCTTGGCAACGCCCCGGCGATACGCCGCATCTACAATATTATTCTGGGCCACCAGATTGTCATACATGAACTCGGCAGGAAAATTCTGGTTGGCGCTGATGCCGCCCGAACGGACAGACGCGAGAATGACCTGCGCGGGTTTTTGCATATCGAAAAACGCCTCGACCGCGCGCCGGTCGAGCACATCAAGCCCGGTGCGAACAGACGAAATAACCCGATACCCCTGCGCTGAAAAGTGATCATACAGGCCCTGTTCAACGGGACCATGATGGCCGACAATAAGGAGAGTACTGGCTTTATCCATACCCTTTACTTTTCGTTGTAGAAATTCCCGTCTTCGATGATCAGCGTCGCTTTTGGGTCCGGACGCATAAGAGCCCGTTCATAGGCCGGAAAAATATCTTCCGGCTCATTAACCTCGACGACCTCGATCCAGTCAAAGATCTTGCGGAACGCCTCTGCAAAATTCCCGATATGCTGATGGCCCGGATGCACCGGCTTGAACGGGCCTGTGGCAACGCGGATAATGATCCGGGGATTCACTGCGCCATTGGTCATGGCCGAGATCTTGTCGATCATATTCGACATGTCGCCCGCAGCTAAAAGAAGAAAGTTCTGCCGGGGATACACCGAGACCGGAACATATCCAGCCAACGCAAGCCCGAGCGTGAACTGCATTTGAAAACTCTCGTTGACCGGAAGCTCGAGCGCTTTATCTTTCGGCAAGTCACGCAGCGTCTGGTACATGAACGTGCCGGGCACTGCCGCGGTCTGCCCGATAAAGACCGTCCGCGGGTCTGTGGCCAGCCATTCCATGGTCCGCTTTAATTCATCAAAATATTTCATTAGAATTTAATCAACTTTCCCAGGCCCGAATGCGGCCAGGCATTCGTATACTGAAAGTAAATAATACGCTTCTCGAAGGCCGTCCCCTTGAACCACGGGGTGTTACTGCCCCACGCTTCGCGCGTTTTAGTCATGACGCTTAACCCGTTATCGGAAACCACAAAATACGCCGGAAGGTCGAAATTGACCGCATATTTGACCGCTTCAAAAAAACTGCCTGTCTCAGCCGACATGTCCCCGCAAAAAAGAAAGGCGCGCCCCTTTTTATTCTGACGCTTGAGCGCCCACGCCACGCCGGCCACTGTGCCCATCAAGCTTCCGACAATGCCGGAACAATAAATCTTATGCTCGGGAAAACAAAGCGCGATACTGCGGCCGTCCATAATGGCGTCCTTCACCATTTCACGCGGAACGCCTTTAAGAAGGCACATCTCGTGAGAGTCCCAGAACGCAAAAATATAATCGTCCGGGCCTATGTCATATTCACGGAAAATACGGATCAGCTCTTCTTCACGGCCGGCGCGCAAATGCACAGGAGCCTTGATCAGGCCTTTAGCAAAGATCGCCGCGATCTCATTCTCAAAATTCTCCAGGTCGTTTTTAGTAAGCATTATTTCAAATTTTCCTTAAACCAGTCATATGTCC
>JADFWS010000090.1 GCA_015234065.1 Candidatus Omnitrophota bacterium | reverse complement strand
ATCCCCCGCTCTTCCCGCCCTAAACGGTCTCTCTCATCGCCACCCGAAGCCATCATCGCCAGCATTTCGACCAGAAACGCCTGGTTCTCTGCCGTTGGTTTACGATAAAAGGGATTAATACGCAATGGCTTGTCCATCTCAAAAGAGACATACTGTCCATTGAGCACTTCACAGGTCTTCCGATAAGAGTGCCCTTTATCCAGGACAAAGAAATAGGATCCGAGACGGTAATTCTGATAAATAAGGTCATTGGTCAAGAATGACTTGCCGGCGCCCGAGGCGCCGATGATCACCGCGTGCGGATTCGTGGCAGAATCAAAAAGATCCACAAAGACCGGCTCTCCACGGCGGTTCAGGTACATCGCCGCCGGAGTTGGCGTGCTACGGAATGCGCCATACACCGGGAGCATGTCCGCAAAATTATCTGATAAAAGCCTTTTTGTCCGGCGAATGACGCTTTCCAGCGTATGATCGAAATTCAACGGCAGGCATGTTAAGAATAACGACGGCGCAATGATCTCCTCTTTTAACCCCTCGGCGCCAAAACGGTGCAGCGCGCTTAAAAGAGCGTCGCATGCGCGATCCGCCTCTTCTGCGGAAGCTGAAAACAGCACGATATGTGCCCGCGCATACACAATGGCTTTACCGCTTTTGAACGTCTCGGTAATAAGCGCACTCAGCTCCTCTTTTTGATGCACCGCCTCCTCACTCACATTCCCGGATGAAGACGCGCGTTGAATAAAAGCGAATGTCTTCTGAAATTTAAGGCGCTCGAGCGCTTTCGTTTGCTCGGGGACTGTACAATTGATCACCACCATCATATTGTTCAGGATGTCGAGCAAGCACTCTCCGCCGCTATCTGCCGTATCCGCGCTGAACATGCCGGCAACCGTCCGCGAAGGAAGTTCTTTTAAGCTCACGACCCGCGTATGATATCCATCAAACACGAATCCAGGCCCCTCTGCCTGCGGCGCGTTATACAACACCTGGTCGCGCAACGGCTCTCCTGAATGTTCACGGGCCGCAATAATGTTAGACCGCTTTGGATTCAAGATCCCGTACAAAAGCGCCACCATGTCATCATCATTCAACGCCACCGCACCGAGGCGAAGTGATTGCCACTGGCCTTCGATCGACGCACATACCCTCAAGAAATCACTTTTTTGAACGTCCATCTGACGCGCGATCTTCAGAGGCATACGCTCTTCCTTCAGAAGAAACGACCGCCACTGCTCAATAAAGCTGAAGGGCTTTTCAACAGGAATATAACGCGCTGTAAAGAATACCCTGAGCCGCCTGGGAGCGAAAGTTTCTCCTTTGAAAAACCCGTCTTTGGAATTCAACATATGCCGCATTTTCTCTGCCATGATCCTCGCCACGATCGCGTTCTCATCCGCTATGCCGGCTTTTTCGTACGCTTTTAGAACACTTTCTATTGCGCCATCCGAACACAAGAGGAACTGGAAATTATATTCCGCCGGAAGGTGCGCTATAAAACCTGACAGGCTGCTGACGATCTCTCCCAGCGCCTCTTCGCCCAGGCATCCGACTTTTAAAGGTTCGATCTCCCAGATCCTGCCCAGGCTGCCATCAACCTGGATAAAAACACCTTCGGCATATTCCGCGTACGGCAAAAGGTCAACCAGCGATCGAGGCTCCTGAAAAAGTTTTTGAATGTCGTTACGCGTCATTGGCATTATTTTCCTCCTTCGGGCGCTGTTGGCACCAGCACTGGTACGCTGACCTTGCCGGTGACTTCATTCTCGATGAACCAGCCCGGGGTCTCGAGCATCACAAATGTCCAGTGCCCGCCCACCAGGACATTCCTGTCCCCAGGGATCACATGCGGCGGGATCCATACCTTAATGACCCTCGGATCGTTAAAGACCGGAAGATACGGCTTCATATACCCCATTTGCGGCCTAAGCTGAACAAGCCCGGCCAAAGACTGCGTCCGATCCACAGGCCGCGCCTGTTTGGAGCGGCGGTATATATCCGCAAAACTTTTCACTTTGTCTTCGTCCGTCGATACTACCGGCTTTGCGGTAGCGCAACCGCTAATCAAGATAAGTACCGCGAGACACAAGATCCCTCTTAAGCCCATACACATTCATCCCTTCCATCACAATAAAATAAGCATCCACTCCGGCATCCACCTTGATCGCCGGGACCATCTTGTCGAGCTGCGCCGCGTAATAATCCGACAGGCGGCTGGCGCTTTCGGAAAGCCCCTGGAATCCGGCATATTTTCCGACATCGCCCGTCACGTTCCGACGCGTGCCGCTGCGCGTGGAGGATACGACCGTTGTCTCGCCTTCGGCAATCGCCTTCGACGCGCCACCCATAAAACCGGTCATGAACGACATGGCCATTTGCGCACCGGTATTGCGGACCACAACCCCTTTAAGCCCGAGCTGCCCCATCCCGTCTGTCACATATCCAAGATTGCCCTGCTTCTCAAAAGCAGTCCCCGACGGAAGGACTGACGACAGCGTCGTGATCTGTACCAGGGCCCGCTCACTCGTCAGATCGCCAGCGGCCTTGCCGATCACAAAAGACCCTTCGAGCGGGATGCTCGCTTCGTTCGGCCCGACGAACGCCTCGTTCAACCGCAACAGGACAGGCAGCGGATTGCCCTGATCCGCGGGCGCATAGACTCCGGTCAAAAGCGTTGCGCGCACAAAACTTCCGGCAGGAAGATACACCAGCCCCTCTTCCTGCAGCTCAACCGGCGCGACTTTGATCATGTTCAAGTCATACCGGCCCGCGTCAAACGGCGCGTTCACACCCGACAACCGCCCATCGGCTGCCTGCGCGGCCTGCGTTATCACGCCATTCACGCGCGCCTCCAACGCTGAAACCATATCATTCATCTTTGATCGCATACGCGCGTCATCGCCCATCCTGTCTGAAAGCTCTTTGACCTGACGGGCCAGCGCGTCATTCTTTTCAGACATCGCATAGTATTGCGCTTCAAGTTTTTCCACATACGCCTTCTTGTCGACCTCATCGCTTAAAAAAAGCCCATTATCATCGTGCTTCTCGGCCCACACATGCGACGCCATCAATACCCACGCGGCCATGCTCACACACAAAAATATGTTCTTCATCGTGCCACCACCGCATAAACTTTGATGATCGAGCCTTCCGCCCCCTCGGCCGCCAGAATATCTTTTTCCGCGGATACCGCGAGCATGCCCGGCAAAGCTATTTCCTCGATCGGCATGACGACACTTGTCTTGAGCCTGTTCTCGGCTGACATCACATACGCCACAACCTGAGGCAGCTCATACAACGCCATCATCCGCAGGACGATCTTCCCGTCATCAAACACCACCTCGTCCGACTTGCGCTCAACAGCCCCGGCCGGTACGCGGCCCAGCACAAGATCGCGGATGATCCCCGGCGTCCCCGTGCCTTCAGCCGGCTCTACGCTCCGAGCCCCGGCGATCACGATCTTGTCATCTGCGGGCCCTTCCAGGACAAACCGAAAACGGTACGAGCGTCCCCGGATATCCATGATGACCAGTTCCGCAACAGGCGCTCCGAGCGGCGTCACGAATAAATGCCCGGACGCATGTTCCACTTTCAGGGTCGCCGGATCTCCGGAACGCACCAGATTCGCCAGGCCCGCCTCACATACGATCTCTACCGCTTTACCCGCCGCGGCGCGCACCGCATAACTACCTTCGGCATTGATCTGCTGGTCAGCCTGGGCGTACGGCATACACACCATGCAACCCAACATGAACAGCGCGACCCTTTTATTTATTCTTCTCATCACGCGCCTCTTTATTCATATCCACCACCGCCAACCCGTACGGATCGCTTTCTGTCGGCTGAACACACGCCACCCGAAGAACATATTTCAGCCGCTCCGACGCCATGGCTTCCTTCCCCATATACAGCGCCCGATCCCCTTCAAAAATAACCTTGAATCCTCCGGCGGCTTCCTGAACCTGCGGCTCGCGGGCCAATGTGAAGATCGACGCGATCCGCCCCTCGGTTACTTTCTTTAATTCCTCGCCGGACCGCGCACGTATCCGCGCACAAAACGCCGGCGTCATCAGTTTAAACGCGCGGGCATACACCTCTGCCGCTGTTTCAGGCGTATAATTCATCCAATCGAGAAACCATGCCGTTGAAAAACTTTGAACCGACGCCAATGGAACGTTCCCGGGATATGACACGCCACCCTGTGCCATAGGCGGAATATAATGCACCGCCCTTGGCCTTAACGCGATGATCACGCACGCCGCTACCAGCACGACACAAATCGCGCCAAGAAGATAGACCGTAAAACTCAGGCGGATATTGGCTTCCTCGGCGGCCGCATAACGCTCAAAAAATTGCGTGCTTTGTGAACGCACAGGCAGCTTCATTCGATCCTCATTTCGTGTGCCGTATACGGCGCAAAAACATGCCGTGCACCTGGCGGTAAAAGCCCCTTGAACGGCAGCCCCGCTTTATACAGCCAATGGAGCACATAACCTTCCGGCTTTCCGCGCTTGAACATCACAAGCCCCGGCCACGCGATAAAAAAACATACCAGCGGGATCACAGGCGCAAAGAGGATCGCCGGCACGCCAAAAATAACCATCAGCAGTGCCACATCCTCGCCTTCAAGGCCGAGAATAAGCAAAGGCCGGTCGATCGTTCGGGAGCAGGCGCGCATGCTCATCAGCTCGGAAAGATCGAGATCAGTTGCGGTAAAAAAACAAGTGCCAACAGCGCGATCACACATCCCGCGGCCGCGCCATAATCCTTACTGACCAGCTTCCAGATCCCTACGACGAGAAACATAAGCGCCAGGATCTTCGAGATCGGCCCCTGCACCACTTTCAGGAAAAATGACGCCATATTCCCAAACTGCTGCTGTGCGGCATCCTCGGCCCCGCTCGCCTGCGCCCGTGCAATGCCCGCCGGCACAACTGCCATCCAGAACAATGCCAATATCCGATACAATAACCAGCTCATACTGCCTCCTTGTTTGTTTTCATAAGCGTTCCTATGCTCATCCAACCTATGCTCCCTGCCAGCACGATACACCCGAACGGAACCACGCAATCAACACCCGGCGCACGCCATAGATCGACGCCAGCTTCACGACCAACAGCAAAAAACCAGAACAATGCGCCACGATCCATGAGCGCCCATGCCAGGACCCAACTTTTCACCCCGGCCAATATCTTTAAAAACCCGACGACGGGCGTGAGATTGCGTACGGCGACCGCCCCCGCGATCGCCGCCGGAAACACGGCATACAGCACAAAAACACTGACGCCGAGCACATAAGGAAGAGCCCCCACCACAGCCCGCGCACAGGAAATATCAAGCCTTGTGCTGTTCATGAAGCCTGTATCGCGTATATGGGAGCCGGTAAGGAATGTTGCCACACGCGCGGCATATCCTTCATGCGCGTAAAGCGCCTGCGACCGCAAAACTTCAGCTGAAAGAAGCGCCCGTACCACACGGTCTTTATCTATATTCCCGTCGTAAAACAACTCGAATGTCCGGTCAAAATACCGCTCATTTTTATTACACTCTGCATACAACTGCTCTTTAAGCGCGCGCCATTCTGTTGCGCCCGCTTCCTTATATAAAGCCATGACAGATCCATCCCCAGGCCACAAATTGCGCACCGGCTGACCCCGCGCCTGAAGTTCCTGTAAGGCCACTAAAAAATAATCCTGATAAAAACGCACCGTTCTCGCTTGAAGTGCTGTATCCGTGACCCCAGCGGCAATGATCTCGCTTGTTATGCTCGACAACTTGACCATTAAAAACGGGCTCTTTAAGAAGCTGCATCCCTGATGCCCTGCCTTTTCCAACATCGCCACGCTTCCGGTCACAACACTATTAAGCACACGACTGATCACATCCATGAGCGGATTAACTTTTATGTCCTGATATCCACCCTTCTCTAATAAGGCCGCTGTTGTCATATCAGTAAAACCCTCTGCTTCCATCGCGGACGTGGCCGCATCCGGCTGAATACACGGAAAAACCAACAGCAACCAACATGCGAAGAAACACATCAGGAAAACCGCGATCGGCTTCATGCTGCCGCGCGCGACCACAAGCCACAAACTGACAACAAACCCGGCCACAAAAATGATCTTGCCTCCCCAGGTCTCAACAAATAAATAACGCGTGAGCGCATACGCCTCATGCAGGCCCATCATTTCAAAACTTGCATCGATCGGAGTTAATCCGCGGATCACCATAACCTTGCCTTATCTGCAACAAAGATTGTTAATATGTCAACAAATGTACAACAAGATTGCCGCGTTGTCAAATTATATTTGATTACTGGTCAAATACTGAAGCTGTTTTCATTCATCTTTGGCCCCGTGAGAGAATTGCACCTTTCGAATACGGCTGCGGAATCTATCCATTCGCGGCAAATTTCGCCGTGTCCTTCGGTTTAACGCTTCGCTTTCGGCAGACACCGGCCTGACGTTCGAATTCCACGGGAATAGTGCGGGAG
>JADFWS010000008.1 GCA_015234065.1 Candidatus Omnitrophota bacterium | reverse complement strand
GGTTTTCGATAAAGATACAGGCGCCAAGTCGATTCGCGAACTGCCTGAGAAACTGGAGTTTGCGGTCCAGGTCTTAACGTCGACAAAAGATTTGGACTTGGATATCAATCACAATGCATTGAGTAACGATCCACAGGCCGCTAACAAGATTGCGGCAATCTGGACGGCGCTGGGATATTTGGATCGGCCGGGGCTTTTGGCCGGGCGCAATGTGCTGGCTCCCTGGGAGGTTGTGGCGGCCAGTTATTTTTTTAACAGCGCAGAACCTGTGGATTCGGTTTGTTTTCTTAAAAGCCTGAGGCAGGCCCTTTAACGTACTGCGGAGTTGTATGCCGCGCGTTGCTTTTTATTTCACCCACTATCAATGCCTTGGCCATACGACGCGCGTGCTGTCGCTTGTTGCGGCGCTTAAGGCGCAAAAACGCCACGTTACATGTGATTGTTTCTGGGGAAGCCTGGAGCAGCCGTATCTTGATCTCAAGGCGTTTGAGAATATTCATGTCCTTCCTTATCCGCTGTTCTCCCGGGATAATTTTCGATCAGGTTCGATACGGCCTGCGGGTGCTGTTCAGGCGCGTGCCGCGTTTTTATTAAAAGCACTTCAAAAGAAAACACCTGATATTTTTATTACCGAATACTTTCCAATCGGCCGCCGGGATTGTTATGAAGAGCTGTTACCATCTTTGATGTATCTTGCGCGGCAAGGCGTGCCGGTGTATGCGTCGGCGGGTTATCCGGTTTTGGATGGGCAGGATATGGCGTGGCGTACGCGCGTGTTGCCGCTGTTCAAGCGTATTTTTATCCACAGCCCCGAACAGGAAATGCGGCAAATGGCCCAAACCTATCCGCCGGGGCCTGCACGTGATGCGTATCGGGCGTTCTTTAAAGATCATGCCGACAAGATCTGTTTTACAGGATATGTTGTGCCCAAGCCGCTTGTATTTAAAGAAACGGAAAAAGAAGCGCGTCAATTTATAAAAGGCGTGGTGAAGGTTCTGGTCACGCGCGGCGCCGGGGCGTATCATCAAGATGTTTTTTTGAATGCGATCAGGGCGGGTGATATTCTTGGAAGAAATTTTGTGTTAACAGCTGTGGCCGGGCCAACGACAACAGACGCGGAATGGCAGCTTTTTAATAAGGCCGTTGTTGCGGGCCGGGTCAAGAATGTTCAGTTAATACGCAGCACCCCGCGTTTTGAAGAACTGCTGAAAAAGGCGGATGTTTGCGTATCTCCTGCGCCGTATAATACGTCGGTGATGTTATTAAAGCACGGCAAGCGCGCGGTGATCATTCCCATGCAGGGTGAGGGCCGTGTTGTTTTAAGTGAACAGCCGATGCGGGCGCGCATGTTAAAGGCGGTGCTTGGAAGCGTTGTCCTTTTGCCTGCCGAAGCTGCGCCGGAAAAGATCGCGCAGGCGGTTAAAAAAGCCTTGAAAGCGCCTTTAAATAACAGCGTTGTTCCGCAAACGTGGCTTCGGGGTAACGGCGTGTTTGCACACGAAGTTTTTGGTTTGTGACGTGGCAGAATCCCGTCGGAATATGGTATATTTGTTCTATTAGGAGGATGTTATGGCGACCCCTGTATTTTTTCTGCGTGACGATGATGTGTTTGCGTGTGATGCGCTATTTACAGAGCTTCATCGGTTTTTTATTAAACGGGATCTTTCGGTTGTTTATGGCGTGATCCCGGCGAAGATGAAAAAGCCGTTTATAACCCAAATGCTGGCGTTCAAAAAGAAACACCCCTACGCCTTTGATATTGCCCAACACGGGTTTTGCCACGCAGATCATCACCGTCGCGGGAAGGATAAATATGAATTCGGCCCCGGACGTTCATATCGTGCGCAGGCGGCGGATATTCAAAAAGGCTGGTCGCTGCTCGAGAAGGCTTTTGGCGCGCATGCGGTCCCGGCATTTTTACCACCGTATGATCTGTTTGATCAAAACACGCTGAAGGCGGTGGATGCCGCGGGTTTAAAGATCATGTCGTGCGGTGCGCCTGCCCGTCGTGCAGGAAAGAAGTTTGTATGGCTTCCGGTTGATTTTATGATGAATGATTTTAAAGCCGATGGCACGCCAGTGGCGCTTGACGCTAAAACCATGTTAGCCCGGCTTACGGCGCGCCTGCCACGCGCATCGGTGACGGGCATCGGCTTTCATCATTACGCGATACGGACTAAAAAAGAAATGGCTGAAGCAAAGAAGTTTTTTAATGCGCTCACGGTGTTACGGGACAGAAAAGAGATCAAGCTGGTTCTGTTATCGGATATTTTAAGGATGAAGGCGTTTTCCTGCAGCCGCGCGAATTAAAGTGAAGGAAATGATCATGCTCCGTTACGATGATATGCGGGTAGACCGTTTGCTGGTCAAAGAATATCAGGCCATGCTTGAGGCCGATCTTAAAGCGGTTGTCGGGCTGAATGATATTGACCGGCTTCTGGCCGCGTTCGAACATGTTTTTGCCACATATATCGGCGTGAAATATGCGTTTGCGGTGAATTCCGGCACGGATGCGCTGCAGTTGGCGCTTTTGGCGTTGGGTGTGGGCAAGGGCGATAGGGTGATCCTGCCGAATGTCACATATCCGGCAGATCCGCTGGCCGTGCTTTATGTGGGTGCAACGCCGGTTTTTGCGGATATCAAAGACGACCTGCAGGTCGATGAGAACGAAATCGAGCGGCTCTGTTCCAAAAAGGTTAAAGCCATTATTGCGCCGCACATGTTCGCGCGGCCGTGTGCGATCCAAAAGATCATGGCGATCGCTCGGGCGCACAAGATCCCGGTGATCGAAGACTGTTGTCAGGCGGAAAGTACCGCGCTCGGCGGGAAGCGCCTCGGGTCCTTCGGCGAAATTTCCTGTTTTTCATTTTCGTATTACAAGCCGCTATCTTCGTGCGGTGGTGGCGGCGGCATGCTTTGTTTTAATGATCCGGTTATGAAAACGCGCTTTGAGGCCTATACGCGTGTCTGGGATGACCAGGCTGAATTGCTTGATGCCGGACAGCGGTTTTCCCGTATGAATCTGCTCGACCTGTCGGCCGTGAAAGCGAAATGGAAATATTTAAAAGACATTATTAAATCCCGTCGGATGATCCAGGCGCTATACGAGCAAGAGTTAAGCGCTGTGCCGGGGGTCAAGCTTTTTTTGGATCCGCCGGACAGTATGTGCGTTCTTCAGAATTTCCCCCTGCGCTATGCGGACCGGGCGGCAATGGCGGTGCAGTTAAGTAAAAACGGCGTGATCTGCCAGGATCCATACACGCCGTTTCACATGATGAATATTTTCAAGGCTTTTGCAAAAGGCAAATATCCGCAAAGTGATATGTATGTGAAACATGTCCTGCAATTGCCGTTGTTTTCGTTTATGAAAAAAGAGGAGGCGTTGCGCGCGGCGGCGTTGGTTCAGCGTTTGAGCAAAGGCATGATCCAGACGAGAAAAGGTGTATAGCTGAGCACACAGCCCAAAAATAGAAACGGGGCGAACGGAATGCGGTCTTTCGCGCCCTCGACGTAACGCATGGTATCTTTCAAGATAACGAAGAAAACAAGATAAATTAGAACGGTTTTCAAGTAGAGCAGGATATTGGTTAAAGTAAAGAAGGTTGGGAAAAAGAAAATGTGTAAAAGAAGTCCGACGGCAAATGCGCCCCAACGAACAAGTTTCGATACTGCCCGAAAATGGACAAGATTATAAATAGTGTAGATGATAATGTAATTGAGAGAAAATGATAATGTTCGGTGCGTGCCTAATCCGGACCAATGCAAGATCGGGAATATCATCCAGGTAATGCATAGGGTGATCATCAGGGAGTTCATTAGAACTTTATAAAAGGCTCGACTACAAAGAAATTCGTAGGCTTTTTTACGGTGGATATACATATCTTGGCATAAAGAAGGTGTTAAAAAAAGAAGGCCCAGAAGGAAGGTGTTGGCAAAAAGTGCGAAACAGGGCAAACGGATCGCGTGTTCGTAACCTGTCGCCGGCATAAGGAGCGCATAGACAACGAATAGTTTTGCGTCACCCGCTTTCCAGAGCTTTTGGCTATATAGAATCATGGTTATTAGGATAGCCGCGCTAAAATCCCATATTTGCAGTATCGGAGCTGTTTGCGTGATTGTTCCTGACCAGGCATAGAGTATGACCGCTATCGCCGCGATCGGAAGTAAATGGATGTTTTGTATCTTTTTATTGGTGAGGTCGGTTGCCGCTGTTAAAGCGCCGGTCAGTGCAATGAGGGCAAAAAAAACAAGATTAGGAAAGCCAAGGTTATGTAACATTTGATATTAGTATAACATGTTTTATTATTGGGCATCAGATGGGGTGGATCATGAAGAAAAAAACAGATCAAGGATTTCCGAAGCAGCTGCTGATCTCGTTGAATAACACATGTCAATACCGGTGTGAGTTTTGCGCCTATGGCCGGAAGAAGCATTCAAAAACACTCTCATCTTTGAAATGGAAAGGCCTGTTAAAGGAGGCTTATACTCACGGGTATAGGGACTTGGAAATAGGCGGACAGGGCGAGCCCGCACTGTTTAAAGGGTTTTCAGGTATTGTTACGTGTGCACACGGCCTCGGGTTTCGGATCAAGCTTTTAAGCAATATTCAGGCTAAGCGTGCGATCATACCTGTCCTGCCGCGCTTGGCGGAATTGACGATTAATATGAACGCGCTTGATGAGGGGCAGTTCCAAGGTATTCACAGGCCGGCAAAACGGCTATCTTTTGACAGGGCTCTTTCCTGTCTTGCTGCATGCGTAAGTGCGAAGGCGCAGGCACGCGTTAATATTAGTTATGTGGTCCATAAAAAAAATTTTTATCAGGCGCCTGAATTTCCACGCGGGCTTTTTGATATCTTGCGCGATCGGTTTAGCATCAGAAAACCTATTGTGATTAATTATCATCATATGCTGATCGTCCCTTGGAATTATGCGCTTTGCCCGGATCAAAAAGACCTGAAAAAGATGGTTCAAATATTAGAGCTGGCGAGGGGGAATGTTTTTTTAAGAACATTTACGAACATAGAGGATTTTTTTGAACAGACGAAGCGGTTGTTGCGGTTTCGCGCGTTGATAGGCCCGCTGACGCAAAATTCGTTTCCTGATAATGGGAATTTTCTTGTTGCGAAGAAATTAAGTGGCCGCCTTGGCTGTAGTGCGCATCAGGATATGACGTTCATTGATTGTAATGGAGATGTTTTCGGCTGTTACAATCCGACGCGGATGATCTACGGATTGCCTGCGCGCGAAGATCAAATGTATTACGGGAATGTTCTTAAAGCATCTTTCGATGAATTGTTGGACCGGCAAAAGGATAAGGCGTTGTTTCGGCCTGATTTAACGCAACGATTTTGGAAGCCGTGTATCATTTGCGGGCTAAAAACAGCATGAGACATAAAATTCGCCAAAATTTGATGCTGTATCTCCACCAAAAGATCTCTTCGGGCACAAGGCGCGTGTTGACGCGGTTTTTTTCCATTAAAAGCTGCGCTTCGGCGGATTTGGAGCTTTCGAGCGAATCGACACAGGGAAAAGAGGGGAGATATGCCCGCTTGGCGTTGACGTGCTTGCGCCGGGAAGAGGTGCTGGCGCTTTTTTCCGAGGCGGGTTGCTCAAAACGCAAAGTTGTGCCATATATGTTCGATAATGAACAGGCGCCCTGCTTTGGCATGGGCATTGCGGATTATGGCTTGTCGCGGAAAGAGCGCCGGATAAAATTATATAATTATTATCACCTGGTTCCTGCGGGCATGGATTGGCAGGCGCATATCAGGAAAGTCTGCAAAAAAGCCCGCATATCCTGGGCTCGCGTAGCTTTAGATATTGCCTGTTTCGGGCGCGCGAGGATGTCGGCCGTTGATCTTTATGATGATGGAAAGACCGATCTGAAAGTTTATTTCGGGCCGTTTCTGAGTACAGATATCGTCGGGAAATGGCGACACTTGTTTAAGCCGAAGGCTGTTCAGAAATATCGTGCTTTGTTGAAAGATAAGGCTTTGTCAAGGCTTGTGCTGTTGTGTGTCCGATATGGCAAAACGGGCAGGTCGGTCAGGACGGACTTCTGGTATGAAACACGACGGGTGTTGCCGTATTTAAAAGCGCTGGATCCGCAAAGGCACGCGGCACGGCTATATACAGATTTGAGAAGTGCAGGCGCAGCGCTTAAACTAACATTTATATGTGTTGATCTGGACCAGAGGCCGAGGACACAGTTTTATTTTGAATTGAAAGAACTTTAATATGGGCGATACCGGGATCGGCCGGAAAAGTATTCTCGTGGTTGGCGGCGGAAGTTTGGGCGGCATGCTGGCGCATGATTTGTCTCGCACGGCGAATGTTGTTGTGTGTGATACGGCCCGGAGTTTGGTGCGCCAGCTTCAATGCCAGGGGCTTAAGGTCAGCGCCGATGGCCAAACGAGAACCGTGCGGGTCACGGCTGTGTCAGATGTATCGGCATTACGGGGAAGATTCTTTGACGGCATTGTTTTTGCCGTGAAATGCATGGATTTTGAGCGTGCCATTGCTGCAACGGCACGGCATTGCCGTACACCGCGGGTTATATGCTGGCAGAATGGCGATCCGTCATTGCGGCTCGTGCAGAAGTGTTTTCCGGCGGCGGATATTGTCCGGGCTGTTACGACAGGCGCTTGCCGTGCGGACGGCCGTGGCCATGTTCGGATCTTTTTAAGAGGCGTGGTGTATTGGGGCGTGGCTCAGGGTTCTCGTATTGCGCCCAGTTGGTGGGCAAAACAATTACCGCACGATGTTTATGCAGAGCGCCGGGTGTCGGACTGGCGCAGCGCGGTGTGGGCGAAACTTATTTTTAATGCGGTCATGAATCCGTTGCCGATCATAGCGGGTACAGGATATGATGTTTTGCGCAGCAACGACGGTTTATATAAAGACGTGCTTGCCGCGATCGCGGAGGGAAAGCGCGTGGCGCGGGCACATACGATCACCCTTGCTTTTGATCCTGCACGGATCGTACGGGCTATTCGCTGCGGTGTGTATGGCCGCATGCAGCATCGCGGATCCATGTACGATGATTTCATGGCGGGCAAGCCGCTTGAGCTGGAAGCGATCACAGGTATTTTGTTGGCGCGTGCGAAAGCCGCCGGCGTGGCAATGCCGGTGTTAGGTGGGATCTATGCGGCAGCACAAGAAAGATATGCACGGGCTGGCCAGTAAAGAATTCTGCCGGACGTAGGCGACATCGCGCGCAAGGATAACTATGTATTTGGATCAAGGAGAATGATGCCGACACTGGACCTAAAAACAGCACTGCACGATGTCTCGGCGCTGCTGAAGCATTTTAAAAAGACGGATCCGCGCTATGCTGACGTTCGGCTTCCGATCGTAAGCCGCGAACAATTTCAACAGCTTCCGGTGGTCGCGCGTGATGAGATGCGGCGTTTTAACCCTGTGCAGGGGTTGTCCGCGGCGCATAATGTGACCGCGACATCTGGCTCTACCGCCGAGCGTTTGACCATTGTTCATTCTAAAGAATGTTATGAAGCGCATTTAAAACGGCTTGTCCGGATCTATCAAGGCATCGGCATGAATAAGAAAGACCTGTGCTTGAATCTGTGTGCCTATAGCTTGAATAGCGGTGGACGTCTTATGGAACAGGCGTACAAGGCGGCGGGGTGCGGGGTCATTCCGTGCGGGGTTTTTGACACGCCGGAACAGCTGGACGAGGCTGTCACGTTGATCAAAGCGCTTAAGCCCACGATCGTGAATGCCTATACGAATCAGCTGTTCGATTTGTTTTCAAAGCTGGGGAAGCGGCATTCGATCCGCAGGTGTGTTGTGAATGGCGAGCCGTTATGGCCGGCGTACAAGAAACAGATCGAGCATCTTGGTGGCGTGAAAGTGTTTGATCATTATGGCGCCATGGAGGTATCCGGGTTTGCGATCGCGGTAGACGCGCAGGATGCCTACATGAAGATATTTGATGACGGCTTGATGCTGGAGGTGTTGGCCGAGGATGGCCGCGCCGGTGATACCGGGATCGGGGCGTTGCTGGTAACAGACCTGAACAATACCTGCATGCCGTTCATCCGGTATAAATTGGGCGATCAGGTGGACATGATCCGACGGGGCCGAAGCCGTTTTATCAGGGTCCTCGGCCGGTTAAATGATACGATCCTTATTGATGGCGAGATCTTGTCCGTGTCCGCCATGCGTGAAGCGGCGCACTGCGTTCTCGGCCATCCGGATTTCTTTTTTACTATTGATAAGGATCCGGTCACATATAAGGATCGCGTGGTCCTTTATGTTGCAGATGGCAGGACGCCGCGGCTTGATGTTGTGTTGAATGCGGTGGGCAGTACGTTAGGATTGTCAGGGCGCCTGTCCTGTCAGCCCTGGAAAAACGATATGCCCAAAACGTCGACGGGTAAGCGCCGGCAGGTTATCGACCGCCGGGAAGGGCGAGCATGATCCGCGTGCGGTCGGCTTTTATTTATTTGACGGAACGATGCAATCTTGATTGTCGGTATTGTTATTTCCGGCATAAAAAGCAGGCGGAATTGTCCCGGGAAACGGTGTTCCGTTTTTTGAAGGCCCTGGCTGAGGCGAACGCGGTGCCAATGGCTTTTGAGTTGAGCGGCGGGGAGCCGCTATTGTGTTGGGAGCTTTTTGTTGAAACGGCACGCATGATCCGCCGTCAGTTTCCGTCGAGCAGCATCGGCGTTCAGACGAACGGGCTTTTGCTGACACCAGCCAAGGCCGCGTTTTTAAAACAGTATCGGTTTAATGTCGAGATCGGGATCGATGGAGCCGAAGCTGTTACCGCGCGTTGGCGCAGGGGCATGGGCCCAGCGGGGTTTAAGCGCCTGGTCGGGAACATTGAGGCATGTGTGGCGCGCGGCCTCCCGGTTGATTGTACGATGACCGTGCATCCGCGTGAAGCAATGCGGTTGAAGGCCGGGTTTTTATTTTTGCGTCATTTGGGGATCCGTAATATCGACATTACGCCTGCGGCTTTTATGCCCTGGACGCCGCAAGCTGTTCGGGTGTTCAAGGCGGAATATACGCAGGTAATGGGGCTGGCGCGCGTTGGTGATTTGCATGGAGAAGAAGAACGCGTGATGGGTAAAGATGAGGTGGATCTCAGCCTTCATCCACCGGGACATGTTCTGGGGGGGGATGTTTTTTTGTGTTTGCCGCCAGGGTTGAAAAAAAAGGAAAGTTTATGGGATCTTGCAACAGGCAAGATCAATGAGGGCAAGGCTCTAAATATGGCACGGTCAATGCGGGTTCTCATGGGCCGGGTTAAAGAGGCACATCATCGGGCTTATGTGTGCGCGGGGTTTCGGATGATCAATCGTATGGCTGGCCGCGAATTTGTCAATACGCGGCAAATGATCCCGCTTATGCGGTTTTTGGCCAAAGCGCATTCTTTAATGAATGCCAAAAATACGGCGGAATCGACGAGTGGGCAGGGCTAAGGCCGTTTAAAAGCGCATGGATGTGCGGAGCGTCATAAAGAATATGTTCCAATGCGGGCCTGGTACAGGACGCTGCAACGGGCCGTGATAAATAAGGGCATTGAAACGTGATGCCGTACGTTCGGGCCAGTGCGCGGTGCAGGCGGAATCCGGCCTGGCCTTCGGCGTCCATGCCGCTGATGACACGGCGGATCTTACGTTGTTTTAAAGCGGACAACAGGCAGCTGACCGCGGGAAGGTCTTCATCGAATGTTTGAGGGGTCAACTGGCGCGCGGCGCGTTGGAAATGGCGGGTATAATCATGGCGCGTGATCGTGATGACACAAAAAGGCAGATCGAGTGCTTTGGCGATCTTTCGGCAGCGAATGATCGATGCCTGATTATAGGCGAAACAGGCAGGGGCTTTGATAGCGCCAAAGACCAGAAGCGGCTGTTGCGGTGCGGCCAGAAGCGCCAGGATCGTTGAATCCAGCCCGCCGGTGAACAGGATGGCTGTTGTTGTTCCCGGGATTCGGGGCCGCAAGGTGCGTGTTAGGCGTATTTTCAGAGATTTCATAAAAGCAGGTGTATTTTAGCATGGCCTGTACGCAGGCACGCGAGAAAGGTTCAGAAATGTGTTATGTTAGTCCGCATTGCCGGGGTTGTGTCTGTTGGCGAAAAAAGCGGCTCGACGAACATTTACGCAGGGCTTGATGGATGAGATGCGCTGTTTATTTTAATCATTACAATACGCTGGGGCATTCCACACGCGTGCTGGGTCTGATCCGGGCGATCAGGCGCTATATTCCCAACAGTCAAATTGTGATCTTCGAAAGCGGGAAAACGCCGTCCGTCCTGCCGCTTAAACAATATGCCCGGGTGTATCCTGTGCCGTATTCGATCGGCCAGAAAGGATTGGCGATCGAAGAGAATATGGGATTGTATGGCGCCATGATCACCTCGCCGCGCATGCAGAATATGCTTCTGACGCGCCAGGCGTTTATGTTTAAGATCCTGAAAAAATTCCAGCCGGACGTATTCATCACAGAGCATTTTCCGCTGGGCAAAGAATTCTGGACGTTTGAATTGCCGCCGCTGCTTGAACGGATCAACAAAGAATTGCCCTGCAAGATCGTCGGGAGCGTTGGATATTTGAATGCGATGGATACGACCCATGCGCATGTGAAGGCGTATTATGATCGGATCTTGGTGCACGCTCCCAAAGTTTTTGCGCTCAAGCATGTGCGTAAGATCCCCCAGCCTATGGCGCATAACCTTGCGTGTGTGTTGAGGGATTTTAAAAAGCAGGTTGTGTTTACCGGATTTTTACTGGATAAGCCGAAGCCTGGGGCAGGCGGGCCGTCTTTGTACCCGAAGGGAAATTTTAAAAAGAATATTTTTGTGAGCCGCGGCGGCGGGATCGTGTGCGATGAGATCCTTGTCGCGGCGATCCAGGCTGCCGAGCGGCATAAAGACTGGTTTTTTCTGATCTGCTGTGGCCCGGCGACAAGCGTCAAAGACCTGGCGGCGTATGAACGGATGGCGCAAGGCTTAACCAATGTGCGTGTGATACGCGCTTTGGCTGTAAAAGATTTTGATCGTGCTATGGCCGATGCGGATGTGTGCGTGAGTATGGGTGGATATAATACGGTGCTCAAGTTGATGTATTTTCAGAAAAGAGCGGTCGTCGTGCCGTTTTATACGGATGAACAGCGCTGGCGGGCCGAGCTTGTGCTGGAATATCTTCCCGCCGTGGTTGTGCCGGATAAAGAGGTTTCTGCCGGAAAGCTTTCTTGGGCCATGACGAAAGCGCTGTTTGCGCCGCGCCCCCGGAAGAAAATCCCGGCCGCATGGTTTGATGGTGGAACGGTTACAGCCCGGGAGCTGCAATGCCTTTGACCGAGCCTATGTTAGATCATATCAGCCTGGGCCACATCTGGATATTTTTGACGGAACGGTGCAACCTTTCCTGCGATTACTGCTTCTTTTCAAGGCGCGGCCGGGGGCAAACATTGCCCTGGGCGAAGCTTAAGGCGCTTTTTTTAAGTTTGCCACCGGGACGGCCGCACGATATTGTGCTTTCCGGCGGAGAGCCGCTGTTGGAATGGGCGCTTGTGCAGCGGGCTGTTGTGTTTATTCGTCAACAGCTTCCCGGATCTGGAATTACGCTGCAAACGAACGCGCTGTTGCTGAATGCAGAGAAGGTGAAATTTCTGAAAGCAACACAAGTTTCCGTGGAGCCCGGGATCGACGGATTATGCGCGGCCAATGTGCGCCATCGCGCGGGAACTGGTCAGGGCCGCTATCAAACGCTGTTAAAGAATATTCAATTATTGCACGCAGAGAAGATCCGCATGAACCCCACCATGACCGTACATCCGTCAGAAGTTTCTGGCATGGAAGAAAACTTTACCTGGCTTGTGGCGCAAGGGCTTATGGGCATTGAAGTTCATCCCGCGTTCATGGCGCCGTGGAGCAAGGCGCAGGCGCGTATTTTTGAAACAGGCTATAAAAAGATCTTGGCGCTGGACTTGCGTTCCAAAAAACAGCTGATATGCCGAGATTATAGTGCGCCGATGCGCCCGGCCATGGACCTTGTGGTTCAACCCGACGGGAATATCGTGCCGAATTGGACGTATCTGACATTTCCAAAAGCCCGGCGCGCGTCGTTTTATACGATGCGCCTGACGGCGCAGGGTATTGAGCCGTATCCGCAGGCACTGGCCGCGTATTTGAAACAGGCGCGTGTATTTTTTTGTTCGCCGCGATCGTATCGGGACTTGAGCAATTGGAATGCGCGCAGGATCCTGAAAACGAGCCCGGATCGCAAAGAACAGCGGCGTTTTAGCGTATACGCACAGATCTGCCGACGCGCCCAGGAATTGGATCGCGGGCTGGCAAGGTGAGCGTTTGTAAAGAGCCGTGGTAGGCGAGGCATTTAGGGCAAGTGCCGTTCGCACCGCGCCGGATATTGTTGAAGCAGGTGGTAGCCTTCCTTGCAGGCCATTCGGCCAAAGTACTGAGGGGTTTCTGGTACAGGCAATTATAAATATTCCCGTTGCTCGTTATGAACAGGGCATGTTCCGGGGTTTGGCAATTTTGGATGAAATCAAGCGAGCCTTCTTTTAAAAAACGCAGATGCCAGTCAAACATACGGCTGTTCTTTCGGAGAGCTGGCAGGCGCCGGACCTGCAGGATCAGCTGATGCAATGCGGCGCGATCTTTTTTGCCGAGTAGCGGGGGGCGTTCATTTTTAGTCCGGTGATAGTACGAAGGCAGTCGTTCAACGAGCTTGAAACTGAAGGAGCATTTCAGCTCGTGGGCAAGCAAGGCGACGCGCGGAAGATGGGTGTAATTCAAACGGGATGCTGTGAATTTTAGCGCGACCGGGACCCCAAGCGCCTTAACGGCTCGGACATGGGCGATCACGCGTTCGAACGCGCCTGGCGTGCCGCGCTGGGTATCGTGGATGGCGCCAATGCCGTCCAGGCTTACGGATAAAGACAGCGGCCGCAAAAGTTTTTGATGACGCTTGAGAAAGGTGAGCAACAGAGGGTCGTAGGCATTGGTGGCGATATCAATATTGGTCAGGCGTTTTTTCAGGAATAATGTGCACAAATGGCGGTAGATGGCGTCGATGTCCGGATGCAACAGGGCTTCTCCTCCGGTGAGGGAGACGCTTTTCAGGTTGGGCGCGCAAAGGAGTATTTTTTGAATATCGGCCAGGGCAAGGTCATGGCGCGGCCGCTCTTTCCAGATGCCGCAGATGCGGCAGTGCAAATTGCAGCGATTGGTTATATCAAATGTGAGCGCGAGGATGTTGTTTGGCATTCAGTTTTTGCACGTCCCTGTCAATGAGGCGGTTTTCCGTGTGCCAGTGGCACCAGCCGCATTCGCCTTTAAATGGCGCCTTGGCCATGTCAAAAGAATATTTACACATCAGGCGTATTTTTTGCGCTCGGGGGCTTTCCCATATCTCTTTTAAAGAATCCTTTTTCAGCGAGCCGATCACTAATTTTTCATTATGGCAGCAAATGGTGACGTTCAAGTTGGAATCGACCAAAATGTTGTACCAGCCCGTGTAACAGCGGCTGATCCGGTATGGGCTTGTTTTTTTGTGCTCCAATTCGGCCAGGATCCCGCGCAGATTGTGGGCGATCTTGAATTTTTTGCGGCAAAGCGGGCGGATGAGTGCGGCCAGCTCTTTATTGTCGCCGGGCGAAAGGGACAGCGGGCGCGTTTCGGGTGCTGCTTCCATAATACGGAACCGGATCTCCTGCGCGTCCAGCTGTTCCATATATTCCAGGGTCTTTGGAATATCGCGGAAGTTGCTTTTATTCACGATACACGCGATCGTGAGCGCCGGTTTTTTGCCGCGGGCGTTGAGGGCGCGGATGACCTGAAGGTTGCGAAGCACTATTTTAAAAAGGCCGGGGGCGCGCGGCGCGTGCACAGAGGCATAGGCCTGCGGGTCAGCCACGGACAGATTGATATGCAAGAGGTCGATATGGGCGATGGCCGGCAGCAGCTTTTCCGGGAAGGTGCCGTTGGACGTCATGAAGATCTTTATGCCCCGATTATGAATATAGGCCACAATGTCCTTGAAGCGCGGGTGCAGCGTCGGCTCACCGTCACCTGAAATGATGATCGCGTTTGTTTTCCAGACATGTGCCTGGTCGATCGCTTTTGTTATGACGCTAAACGGGACATGGCGCGGGCGGCAGCGATCTTTGACCAGAGGCGCATGGATCCAGCAAAAATTACAGGTGATATTGCAGGCGGTTGTGATGTCCAAATGCATGATGCTGGGGCCGGCGAGCAGTGTGTCTTTGGCGGCGCCGACGAGCCGTTGATTCTCTAGCATGATGGGCCTTTCCGGCATGTTGATATTGAAAGAAGATAACACGAACAGGCACACGGCGCAAGCGTGCCGTCGCCATGCTTGCGCCAAGACGCCGGCAATCCTTGAATCGGGTGACGTCATGGCGTATAATAAAAAATAATGATGAAAAAACGCATAGCACACAAGATCAAGTTCTCCATTCCTTATAATGGTGACATCGACCTTATCAAATGGGCCATTGGATCAGGCCAGGTGTATGAGGTGTATTTTTCAGGCCCGGTGGAGACGGATTATTCGAGCGCATACCAGAATTTAAAAACATATTCTTCGGTAGAGATCGATGGCTTGGTACGTTTGTGCGCGCAGAAAAGTATTGGCAGGAACTTCTTGATCAACAAGAGCATCCTTTATTTTGAAAATGTGAAAAAGATCCTCCAATATATGAAGCGCCTGGAGACCCTTGGCGGCTTGACGGCAGTAACGGTAGCGGACAGGATGATCGTGCCGATTATTAAACAGGCTTTCCCAAAACTGACAATACAGTCGTCGGTTTTTTTGCATATTGATAGTGCCAGCAAAGTTCGGGAAGCCGTGAAAATGGGAATATCTGGTTTTTGCCTGGACGTATCAGCCAACAGGAATGGCGAAGAACTTGAGAAGATCAGGAAATTAAAAAAAATTTACCCTGAGATCACGATTAAATTATTGGCTAATCATGGATGTTACAGCCATTGTTTTTATGCGCCAAAACATGAAGATTGGCCTGTTTTGCGAAGCTTGCAGGCGAAGCGGTCGCGCCAGGGGGAATATATTCTCGGCGACATGATCAATGAGCGTAAATGTGTTTTTAAAACGGAAAATTTGGCTGATGAGATCAGGCGGCCGTTCATCAGGCCCGAGGATGTGGGATTCTATGAGCAGAACCAATGGGCTGATTATATCAAGATCGCATATCGATTGGACACAACCCCTGTTTTACGCAGAAAGCTTAAAGCTTTTTTTGAGCGAAAATATATTGGTGATATTTTTGACCTGGCACCATCGAACAGAGGCGGCATAAAATTGATGTGCGCGAATACATTGTTTCCGGCCAATTTTGTCAGGAAAGTCTGCTCCTGCGCCTCGGCCTGTGACAAGTGTTCATATTGCCTGGATGTGGCGGCAAGGGTTTTTGTTCCTTTTCCGAGCGTGAATTTAAGTTGACAAGAAAAACCGCGTTCGGTATACTTTCTCAATTGAAAAGTTGGTGGCATTTTTCATACAGGTCACGAAGAAGGGCAATGAGGTCCTCTTTTGGCAGACAGCAGTGTCGCTAAAGGGGATTTTTTAGTTTAAAAGAGCATTTTAATAACCAAAAAGGAGCAATGTATGGCAAAAGCAGTCAAGAAAACCTTGAGCGCGGTCGAGGCCATGTATGGCGAAGACGTGTTCAGCCTGAAAACGGCAAAACAGTATCTTTCCAAAAAGGCGTTTGATTCTTTAAGCAAGACGGTCAATGATGGTGGCGCTATTGACCCGGCGATCGCGACCGAAGTGGCCAAGGCCATGAAGGATTGGGCGGTGGCCAAAGGCGCGACACATTTTTGCCATTGGTTCCAGCCTTTGACCGGCATTACAGCGGAAAAGCATGATTCTTTTATTTCGCCTGATGGCCAGGGCGGTGTTACGCTTGAATTCAGTGCGAAGGAACTTATCCAGGGTGAGCCGGACGCATCTTCGTTCCCGTCGGGCGGTTTGCGCGCGACGTTCGAGGCCCGTGGTTATACGGCATGGGATCCTACGAGCCCGGCGTTTCTTAAGGAAGGTGAAGACGGCACAACGCTGTGTATTCCGACGATTTTCTGCGGGTATCATGGTGAAGCGCTCGATAAAAAGACGCCGCTTTTGCGCTCTTCTGCAGCGCTGGCGAAGCAGATGGATCGCGCCGGCAAATTGTTCGGCGTGAAATCGGTCACAAAAGCATACGCAACGCTCGGGCCCGAGCAGGAATATTTTCTGATCGACAAGTCGTATTACGAGCAGCGCCTGGACCTTATTCAGACCGGCCGTACATTGTTCGGCCTTAAGCCTGCGCGTCATCAGCAGATGGAAGATCATTATTTCGGTGCTATCCGCCCGCGTATCCTGGCGTTCATGGAGGACCTGGACCAGGCCCTCTGGAAGCTCGGCGCTCCGGCGAAGACCCGCCATAACGAAGTATCTCCGGCGCAGTTTGAGCTGGCGCCTATTTATGAGCGGCTGAATCTGGCGGTGGATCATAACCTGATGTGCATGGAGCTTATGAAGCAGATCGCAGACAAGCACGGGCTTGTGTGCTTGCTTCACGAAAAGCCGTTTGCCGGGGTCAATGGTTCGGGTAAACATAATAACTGGTCTGTGGTCGGCCCTGATGGAAAGAATTGGCTTTATCCGGGCATCAATCCGCACGAGAACGCCAAGTTCCTTTTTACGTTGTGTGCGATCATCAAGGCGGTGGATACACATGCTGACCTGCTGCGCGCTTCTGTGGCGTCGCCGGGCAATGATCATCGTTTGGGGGCCAATGAAGCGCCACCGGCGATCATTTCCATTTTCTTGGGCGATCAGCTGAACGATATTGTGGAACAGATCGAACAGGGTGCGGCCAAGAGCACGAAGTCGGGCGGTACGATCACGATCGGTGCGGATGTGATTCCCACGATCCCGCGGGATGCGACAGACCGCAACAGGACGTCACCATTCGCGTTCACAGGCAACAAATTCGAATTCCGCGCAGTCGGATCGAACATGAACCCGTCGGCGGCGAATGTGGTCCTGAATACGATCGTAGCGGAAGCAATTGATGCCATGGCGACCCAGCTTGAAGCGGATGTGAAGGCCAAGAAGGATTTTAACAAATCCCTTCAGTCCATCCTTCAGGAGATCATCAAAAAGCATAAGCGGGTTATTTTTAACGGGGACAATTATACCGAGGATTGGCATAAAGAAGCTGAAAAGCGCGGCCTCCCGAATAAGAAGACAACGCCTGAAGCACTTAAAGCGTATGAGTCTGAAAAGGCGATCAGCTTGTTTGAAAAGTACGCGGTCCTTTCCAAGAAAGAGCTGTTGTCCCGTTATGAGATCTACATGCATAACTACAAGAGCGTTGTTTCTTATGAAGCTGAGTGTGCCAGGACGATCGCGGCAACGCAGATCCTTCCGGCGGCGCTTGAGTACCAGGCCGGCCTTGCAGCGACCATGAACGCGGTGGCTCAGGCAGGCGGAAAAGCAAATACTGCTAAAGAAGCGCTTGGCACGGTGTCTGAGCTTATTGATGCTTTGGCTGCCGGGATCAAGGCTCTGGAAGCGTCGATCGAGGGGCATGATGCGTTAAAGCAGAAAGCTGCGATGGTATCGACCCGTGAAGCCGCCGACGCCCTTGAGGCGATCGTTCCGGCCGACCTCTGGCCGCTGCCGACGTACGCGGAAATGCTGTTCTTGTATTAATTCGTATGAATGGTATAACAAAAACCGCCATAACCCCCGGGGTTATGGCGGTTTTTGTTTTATAATCAAGGAGCGTATGGTATGATTCTCTTCATCAAACACGTTGACATCGAAGGCCCGGAAACGCTCGGGATGTTCTTTGTGAATAAGGGGCATGTGTTGAAGGTAATTAATCTTCACGACGGAGACAAGCTGCCGGATAATCTGAACGGCGTGGAGGCGGTGATTCCGCTCGGCGGCCCCATGAACGTCTATGAAGAGGCGAAGTATCCCTTTCTTAAAGAAGAAGATGCGTTTTTAAAAAAGGCGCTTATGCAAAAAGTGCCGGTCCTTGGCATCTGCCTGGGGGCTCAGCTGTTGGCAAAAGCGTCTGGGGGAAAGGTTGTTCGCTCGCCAGGGCGCGAGATCGGTTGGTTTACGGTCAATATCACTACCGCGGGTTTGAAGGATCCGCTGTTCAAGGGTTTTCCGAATCCGCTGGAAGTGTATCAATGGCATGGGGACATGTGCGTGCCGCCCGAGGGGGCAGAGCTTTTGGCATCGTCGCCCAAATGCCCGGTGCAGGCGTTTCGTGTGGGAACGAATGCCTACGGCCTTCAGTTTCACGCCGAGATCACGGATAAAAGCATTCAGGATTGGACCCATGAAATAGCACCGGATTATCGCGCTAAAGTGCGCGAAGGCATGCTCCGTCATTATGCCGATGTCAAACAAGATTTCCATCGCCACGGTGCAATAATGTGTGAAAATTTTTTGAAGATCATAACGGTATAAGGAGCGTATGGACGCAGGCCTTTTTTCAGCGCTTAGAAAATTAAATGAGATGCGTAATTATCACCGCTGGCTTTTTGACCAGTTCCGCGGCCAGGTGCGCGGGGATGTTGTGGATATCGGCAGCGGTTGGGGGGACGTGGTCCAGTTTTATGGGGCGCCCGATGTCCGACGGGTTGTGGCGACGGATATTTCAACGGATATGCTGGCTATTCTTCGCGAGCGGTTCGCGCAGAACCCCGTGTTTTCTGTTCAGGCGTGTGATATTTCTTCATCGGAAGATGTTACGCGCGTCGGAGAAGGGCTTTTTGATACCGTGTCCTCTGTGAATGTGCTCGAGCATTTGCCGGATGATGTGGCGGCGCTTGCCAATATGAGAAAATTGCTTAAGCCTGGCGGACGTATCTGCCTTTTGGTGCCGGCGCTGGAATGGCTGTACGGGTCGCTCGATCGGCTGGTGGGGCATGAGCGGCGCTATTCCCGCCGGAATATGCTGCCAAAACTGGCCAGAGCGGGTTTTGAACATGGTGAGATCCGTTATATGAATATGCCGGGCGTTCTGACCTGGTTCATTGCCGGGCGTGTTTTAATGCGCCGGGAATTTCCGTATCGGTCGAGCCTGGCGCTGGACAGGATCGTGCCGTTGATCCAGGGCATGGAAAATGTTTTTCATCCGCCGTTCGGGCAGTCGCTCGTGGTGACCGCACAGCGCAAAGGATAGCGGTCGCGTCGGTATTTAATCAGGAGTTTGGTGGCCATGGCTGTTTGTATTGCCCTTCCTTTGTTATTCCTGGGTTTTACCGCAGGCGTGTTCATTCTGAAGGGGCTGTCGCGGCGCGAGGCATTCCTCGCGGCGTTGGCGGTGCTGGGCGCCCTGGTCGTGGTGTTCACGGAAAGCCTTTCATTTTTTGCCGCGTTGAATTTTTGGACAGTACTGTTACTCTGGAGCCTCGCATGCGCGGCCGCAGGAGGGCTTTTTTTGCGTAACAGCTCCGGGGCTGTTGTGAAAACGCCGGCATTGCGCCTGGCCTTGTCCGAGGCCTTTATGCTGGCCTTGATCGGGCTTCTTTTAGGCGTGACGTTGTTTATTGGTGTGTATGCCCCGCCGAATACCTGGGATGCCATGACGTATCATATGCCCCGCGTGCTGCACTGGGCGCAGAACCACGGCGTCATGAACTATCCGACGAATATTTCCAGGCAATTGGTGTATTTGCCGTATGCGGAATATGCGATCCTGCAGGCGCAGGTCCTGAGCGGCTCTGACCGGTTTGCCAACCTTGTTCAGTGGATGGCCCTTTTGGGCAGCGCCGTGGGCGTGTCGCTGGTGGTGCGTGAGCTGGGGGGAACGCGTTTCGGGCAGATCGCCGCAGCGCTCGGATTTTGCACGTTGCCCGGCGCACTTCTTGAGGCGACAGGCACGAAGAATAATCTTGTGGCCGCGTATTGGACGGTCAGCCTGGCTGTTTTTATTTTGATCTTTATCCGTTCGGGGAAGATCCGCTGGATCCTTTTATCTGCCGTAGCATTGGGTTTGGGGCTGTTGACCAAGTCGACCGGTCTTTTGTTCGGCGTGCCGTTCATTATTCTGGCGCTGTCCGCTGGGAAAGTGCCGTCGGGGCGGAAGTTTCTGCTGACAGTTGCAGTGGTTGTCGCGGTCATGGTGTTGACAGGGCCTTTTGCGTTGCGGCTCATGCAGATCAAGGTAAACCTGGTGGATGCTATGAAGATCGGCAGTGCTGCTGTAGAGCGGTTCGGCCCGGCCGAGACCGCATCGAATGTTGTTCGCGGGATCGGGACCGAGCTCGCACTGCCGGTCAATGGCTGGAACAGCGCGATATTGGGCGCGGTTTCTGCGATCCATCAAGGGCTTGGCATCGGGATGTCAGATCCAAAGACGACGATCGTTGAAGATTTTCGGGTGGCTTTTCTGTTGGATGAAGACACGGTTGATAATCCGCTGCAAATGCTGTTTATTCTGGCGGCGGCGTGTATTTTTTTGATCATGTTCAGGCAGTATCCTCTACTATGGGGGTACACGCTTGCGTTTGCCGGGGGCGTGCTTCTGTTTAATGCTACGGTCAAATGGCAGCCGTCGGTTACGCGCTTTCATTTGCCGTTTTTTGCGTTGGCGTTGCCCTGGGCTGTTGCGGTATGTTCGGGGCGGTTTTTTGAAAAAGCATGGCTTTGCGTGCTATCCGTATGTTTTTTATTCGTATGGTATCCGCTGATGATCAATACGACGCGCCCGTTGCTCACGGCCAAGTCGATGTTTCTTCAGCCGCGGGCGCAGATGTATTTTATGAAGCATCCCTGGGAATATCCGGTAGTGGACAAGATGTCCAAAGTGTTGAAGGATTCTGAGTGCCGCGCAGTGGGCTTGTATCTTGTTGGTGGCGATGACTGGGAATATTCCTGGCAGGTGTTTTTGGGCCCGCAGTTCCGTATTGAACATGTCAACCTGACGGATGAGAACACGGCGCATTTTGCATACCCTCTTGGCGCTTTCACGCCATGCGCCGTCGTGGCGATCAGGACATTTGAGAACGTTGCCGCATTTAACAGTAAGCCGTATGTCAAGGTTGTCCAGGCCTTGAATTTCGGATTGTATTTTGATCCTGTGTGGGTCAGAGCCAGGGCCAGCCGTCCGTAAGCGCAAAGCTGAAGAAAGTTATGGTATCGCGGAATAAAAGCGGGTATAAAAGAGGGCGGATATTCCAGACATTGTATAATAAAGAGCAGCCATGAAATTATCTGTCCTTATTCCGGCGTATAACGAAGAAGCCACGATCGCGCAGGTTGTTCATGCGGTCAAGGCCGCTCCGACGGCGCCTGGCGTTGAAAAAGAGATCATTATCGTGAATGACGGCTCCTCGGATGGCACGGCGCGCGCG
The DNA here is from genome assembly GCA_015234065.1 of Candidatus Omnitrophota bacterium. Lineage (GTDB taxonomy): Bacteria > Omnitrophota > Gorgyraeia > Zapsychrales > Fredricksoniimonadaceae > JADFWS01. The sequence goes on along the minus strand of JADFWS010000008.1, from coordinate 6,907 downwards.
CTCGAGGCATTCGCCGGGGATGCCGAGGTCCGGATATTCCATCAATCGCCAAATCAGGGAAAAACAGCGGCCCTCAGGCGCGGTATCCGGGAAGCTTTCGGCGATCTTATGCTGGTCCAGGATGCGGATTTGGAATACAGCCCGTCGGAGTATCCGCGGCTGTTGGCGCCGCTTTTAGAGGGCCGGGCGGATATTGTGTACGGCTCGCGCTTTTTGGGTTCTATCCGCCGCATGGAGCATGTGAACCGTTTTGCGAATGTGTTTTCCAATGTTTCCTTTAACATCCTGTTTGGTGCGCACCTGACGGATATTAACACCTGCTTCAAGTTGTTTTATTTGAAAGATATCCGTTCGATCACGGTGGAATCAGATCATTTTGCATTTGAAACGGAAGTGACGGCGAAGCTTGTCCGAAAAGGCCTCAGGGTCCTTGAGGTGCCCATTGAATACCATGCCCGTTCTGTGGTCCAGGGCAAGAAGATCAACTGGCCCCGGGCGCTGGGCATGTATTGGGCGATCATTCATTATCGTTTCGCTAAAATATGATCGTGTGTATCCTGTTGCCGTGGGTGTTCTTTTGGTTTTCCTGGCGGCTGTTCAGCCTAAAAGGGTTTGAATGGCGCGAAGCTTTTCTCGCCGCATTTCTTCTTTCCGGTATTGCTATTACATTTTCCACAGAAGTCCTTTCCGTATTCGCGGCGTTAAATTTTTGGACAATATGTTCTTTCTGGGTATTTTGCTGTGTTGTCGCGGGGGGCATATTATGGCAACAGGCCAAAAAACTTTTCCCGGAGTTTCGGGTCGCAAATGTTTCCAGCGTAGAATGGGCCCTTTTGGGCGCCGTAACGTTTATCCTCGCTGTGACGTTGTTCATTGCGCTGTATGCGCCGCCGAACACGTGGGATTCCATGACGTATCATATGAGCCGGGTCATGCACTGGATCCAGGATCACGGGGTGATGAATTATCCGACCTGTATTCCTCGGCAGCTTGTTATTTTTCCGTATGCGGAATATGCGGTCCTGCATATGCAGATCTTAATCGGCGGTGACAGGTTCGCCAATCTTGTTCAGTGGACAGCGTTCGCGGGGTGTGCGCTGGGCGCGTCTTTGATCGCCCGTGAATTAGGCGTAGCGCGCGTGTGGCAGATCGCGTCGGCGCTGGGCGTCCTGACGCTGCCCATGGCGATCTTTCAGGCGACAAGTACGCAGAATGACCTTGTAGCTGCGCTTTGGACTGTGAGCGTGGTTGTTTTTACACTGTTTTTTTTGCGTCAGGGCATGTTACGCTGGGCAGTGCTGGCGGCCATGGCGTTAGCGCTGGCGTTGATGACCAAGGGGATCGCGGTTATTTTTGGAGCGCCCTTCCTTGTGCTTGCGCTGTTGACGGGCCGGGCAGGCATCAGAAATAAAAGCATATTTCTTATTTTGACGATCAGTATAACGGTTTTAGTGGCCGCGCCTTTTTATAGTCGGCTTTGTGCGATCGGGCCGTCCGCATCTCAGGCAATGGCTATGGGAGGAAATGCGGCAATGGGTAAGGTCGGCGTTCTTGAGACCGTGTCCAATATGTCTCGCGGGATAGCCACGGAATTGGCGTCACCCTGGACTGGCTGGAATAATACTGTGGTCAAGGTCGTTGAAGATTTGCATCGCGCTCTTAAGATCAGCCTTGCTGATCCGCAGACAACAGCGGCGAATGAATTCTCGATCCGGTATTGTCTGGATGAGGATTATATGCCCGCCCCGCTGCATATGATCTTTGTTTTGGCAGCCGGGGTTATGTTCTGGCTGATCCGAAGAAAGTCAGCGTTATTGGGGTATGCGCTGGCCATTGCCACCGGAGCTGTCTTTTTTTGCATCATGGTTAAGTGGCAGCCCTGGATCAGTCGTTTTCATCTGGTGTTTTTTGTTCTTGCCGTACCGCTCGTCGTGGCTGTATTGACAGAAGTCCTGCCCAGGAAAGCGGTTATATGCCTGATAGCTGTGTTATTCTTAGGCGCTATCCATCCTTTGTTGGAAAATAATACGCGGCGGTTGATATCCGAAAAATCACTGTTCCATTATACCCGGAAACAGGCGTATTTTATGAAACACCCATCGGAATATCCGGTTGTGGGCAAGTTTTCCGAGATAGTGCATGCCGCGGGCTGTCATGATGTCGGAATTTCTATTGGCGGAGACGACTGGGAATATCCCTGGCATGTTTTTTTAGGGCCGGGCGTGCGGATCGAGTCTGTGAATGTTGCGGGAGCGTTGGCAGTGTTCGCGTATCCGCTCGGGGATTTTACGCCATGTGCGGTGGTTGCCAGCAGCACAGATGGGGAGCGTGAGGTTTTTAACGGCCGGACACATGTTCGGGTCTTGAAAGAGGGTAAGTTGAGCCTGTATTTTGATGCTATTTGGGTTCAAAACCGTAAGTCGCGCCCGTAAGCCCGTGTTGTAAAAAATAGTTGCTTTTCCAGCCTTAGCGTCTTAAAATAGGCGCTCTTCAAATAAAAACAGACATTATTAAACCGGAGTTTGTCGCATGAGTTTGCCTCCTAAACAGGGCTTATATGACCCTCAATTTGAACATGATGCCTGCGGTGTCGGGTTTGTGGCCGATATTAAAGGCCGCAAGTCGCATGATATTATTCGCCAGGGCATTAAAATTCTTGAAAATTTGACGCATCGCGGCGCGTGTGGCTGTGACCCGTTAACGGGCGATGGCGCGGGCATTATGTTTCAGATGCCGGACCTGTTCTTGCGCAAAGTTTCGGGGAAGTCCGGGATCACACTTCCCGCCGAGGGCGAATATGGTTGCGGGATTGTGTTTTTTCCGTCGAATCTTCAGGAACGTAATGAGATCGAAGGCTGGCTTGAACATATTATCCATGATGAAGGCCAGAAATTCCTCGGCTGGCGTGATGTGCCGCATAATGACAAGAATATCGGGCATGTGGCGCGTTCTGTGGAGCCGGCGTTCCGGCAGCTGTTTATCGCCCGCGGCGCGGATACAAAGCCGGAGAATTTTGAACGTAAATTATATGTGATCCGCAAGCTTATCACCGCGAAAGTCAACGCCTCGACCATTAATCAGAAGAGCTTTTTTTATATTTGTTCCCTGTCGTCGAAGACGCTCGTGTACAAGGGCCAGCTCATGGCCGAACAGGTGGACACGTTCTTTGATGACCTGGCGGATAAAGATATGGTGTCCGCGCTGGCGCTGGTCCACTCACGCTACAGCACGAATACGTTCCCGACATGGGCGCTCGCGCACCCGTATCGGTTCCTCGCGCATAATGGCGAGATCAATACCTTGCGCGGCAATAGCAACTGGATGCGCGCCCGCGAAAAGCAGTTCGTGAGCGAGGCGTTCGGTGATGATATTAAAAAGATCCTTCCGATCGTGGAGCCTTTTGGCAGCGATTCTGCCACGTTCGATAATGCGCTGGAGCTGCTGGTTCTGGCCGGGCGGCCTTTGCCGCACGCGGTCATGATGATGGTCCCCGAAGCCTGGGTGAGCCATGAGGGCATGTCCGACGAAAAAAAGGCGTTCTATGAATATCACGCGGCCATGATGGAGCCGTGGGACGGCCCGGCGTGCATTGCATTCACGGACGGGCGATATATCGGCGCGGTGCTGGACCGCAACGGCTTGCGCCCATCGCGTTATATGGTCACGAAAGACGGGCTGGTCATCCTCGCTTCTGAAACGGGCGTGTTGCCGATCGCACCCGAGCGTGTCGAAAAGAAGTGGCGTTTACAGCCCGGCAAGATGTTCCTCATTGATACCGTCGAAGGCCGCATCATTGACGACAAGGAATTAAAAGACACGTTCGCCGCGAAACAGCCGTATGGCGCGTGGCTTCAAAAGAATATTGTGGATATTAAAGACCTGCCCGAGCCCAAGAAGGTACAGGGCTTGAATGAAAAGACACTCGTCGAGCGTCAGCGCATGTTCGCGTATACCCAGGAAGACCTGAAGATCGTCCTTAAGCCCATGTGTGAGAATGGCGAAGAGGCCACGGGTTCCATGGGTGCGGATAATCCGGTCGCGGTCCTGTCGAGTAAAACACAGCTTTTGTATACGTACTTCAAACAACTTTTTGCTCAGGTCACCAATCCGCCGGTCGACGCGATCCGTGAAGAGATCGTCATGGCGGAAAATGTGTATCTTGGGTCTGAAGGCAATATTCTGACCGAAACGCCCGAGCATGCGCGCCGGTTGCGCCTGCCGCGGCCTGTTGTGACCACGAAAGAGCTGGAACAGCTCGCGCATGTGAATATGCCCGGGCTTAAAGCCACCACCATGCCGATCGTTTTTAAAAAGGCGGATGGCCATGCCGGCCTTGAGGCGGCGATGGATGCGCTCTTTGCCTCTGCGGACAAAGCCGTGGCCGATGGGTATAATATTTTAATTCTTTCCGACCGTGACGCCGGATCCAAGAATGTGCCGATCCCGGCGCTGTTGGCGTGCGCCGGCCTGCATCATCATCTGATCCGCAAGGGCACGCGCACGAAGGTGTCGATCGTGCTCGAAACGGGTGAAGCGCGCGAGATGCATCATTTTGCGTGCCTCATCGGCTATGGCGCGAATGTGGTTAATCCGTATCTGGCGCTTGAAACGATTGAAGCCGAAGTTCGCAAGGGGCATTGGGCGAAAGAGCTCGACTGGGAGCATGCGGAAAAGAATTATATCAAGTCCACGCGCAAGGGTATTTTCAAGATCATTTCCAAGATGGGCATTTCAACGGTGCAGTCCTATTGCGGCGCGCAGATCTTCGAAGCGGTGGGCCTGGGCGAAGCGCTCATCGAGAAATATTTTACAGCGACCCCGTCGCGTATCGGCGGCATTGATCTAAAGACCCTGGCTGAGGAAACATTGCGCCGTCACGCAGAGGCTTATCCTGAAACGCCGCTCGACCATGAGCTGTTAGATGAAGGCGGCTGGTATCATTGGCGCAAGGATGGCGAGTTCCACCAGATCAATCCTGAGGTTATTGCGACCATTCAGCACGCGGTGCGCACGAATGATTATCCATTGTATAAAAAATATGCCAAGCTTGTTAATGATAATGATGTGTCCCTGCAGAATATCCGCGGGCTCATGAAATTCAAAAAGAGCGCCCAGCCGGTGCCGCTGTCCGAGGTTGAACCGGCGAGCGCGATCGTCAAGCGTTTTGCCACGGGCGCCATGAGCTATGGTTCCATTTCCAAAGAGGCGCATGAAACGCTCGGGATCGCCATGAATCGTTTGGGCGGGTTTTCCAATACGGGCGAGGGTGGCGAAGATCCACTGCGGTTTAAGCCGGATGCCAACGGCGATGTGCGCCGGTCGCGCATCAAGCAGGTGGCGCAGGGGCGTTTTGGTGTGAACATTGAGTATCTTGTGAATGCCGACCAGATGCAGATCAAGATGGCGCAGGGGGCAAAACCCGGCGAGGGCGGACAGCTTCCGGGGCATAAAGTTACTAAAGAGATCGCCAAGACCCGCGGCACGACGCCCGGCGTTCAACTGATCTCTCCGCCGCCGCATCATGATATTTATTCGATCGAAGATTTGGCACAGCTGATCCATGATCTGAAGAACGCCAATCCGGCCGCGGATGTGAGCGTCAAGCTTGTATCCGAGATCGGTGTGGGTACGATCGCGGCAGGTGTGTCCAAGGGCAAGTCGGATCATCTGCTCATTTCCGGGTACGAAGGCGGTACCGGGGCGTCGCCGCAAACGTCGATCAAGCATGCGGGCCTTCCCATGGAACTTGGGATCGCGGAAGCACAGCAGGTCCTGGTCATGAACGACCTGCGCGGGCGCATCCGTGTTCAAACCGACGGCACGCTCAAGACCGGCCGCGACGTTGCGGTCACGGCCATGCTCGGCGCCGATGAATTCGGATTTTCCACGATCGCGCTCGTGACGCTCGGCTGTGTGATGCTGCGTAAATGCCATTTGGACGCCTGCTCGGTCGGGATCGCCACACAGGACCCCAAACTGCGCGCGAATTTCCGGGGCAAGCCGGAATATGTGGTTAATTTCTTTACGTTCATCGCCGAAGAAGTCCGCGAGATCATGGCCGAGCTCGGGATCCGTAAATTTGATGATATGGTCGGCCGGGTCGACCTTCTGGAAGCCAAAGATGTGATCGGCCACTGGAAGGCCCGGGGCCTTGACCTCACGAATATTCTGCACCGGCCGGATGTACCAAGTACGGTGCCGATCCGTCATTGCCTTAAGCAGGACCATGGCCTTGAAAAGGCGCTGGATAATACGATCATTGCGCTGACCAAAGACGCGGTCGAGCATAAGAAGCCGATCCGTTTTGAGATGGATATTCATAACGTCAATCGTACGGTCGGTACCATGCTGAGTTCGACGATCGCCCGGAAGCACGGCCTTGCCGGGTTGCCCGAAGGCACGATCCACGGTAAGTTCAATGGTTCGGCTGGCCAGAGTTTTGGCGCGTTTCTGGCGCAGGGCGTGACGTTTGAGCTCGAAGGCGATTGCAACGATTATGTCGGCAAGGGGATTTCTGGCGGGAAGATCGTGGTGTATCCGTCCAGGAAATCTTCGCTGGTGCCCGAAGACAATATGCTCGTCGGGAATGTTGTCCTGTACGGCGGCATTTCAGGGGAAGCGTATTTCCGCGGGATCGCGGGCGAGCGTTTTTGCGTGCGTAATTCCGGCGTGCGCGCGGTGGTCGAGGGCGTTGGGGACCACGGGTGCGAATATATGACCGGCGGGCGCGTGGTGGTTTTAGGGCCAACAGGCCGTAATTTCGCGGCAGGGATGTCCGGCGGTATCGCGTATATCTGGGATAAAGATGCGCAATTTTCAAAATTGTGCAATATGGGCATGGTCGAGCTGTTCCCGGTCAAGGAAGAAAAAGATATTGCGGAATTGCGCGGCATGATCAAGAGCCATG
>JADFWS010000089.1 GCA_015234065.1 Candidatus Omnitrophota bacterium | reverse complement strand
TGAAGGCATCTAAATACTGTTGATAAATTACTTCTGGTGACAAGTCGTCGGTGACGGTCGTCGATGGGGTTGAGACCTGGGGCGCTTTCGCATTCGATGGTTGAGAGGTTGGCAACCGGCTGGGGGACACGGCGCCCCGCTCACCTTGATCCGCTGGCGGGGCGACATGTCCCCCGGTAGGCAAACCTTGGATCAACTTCGTTCTTTCAATGCCCTGGATTTTATTTTGATCGACGTATTTGCGGCCCAGGATTGAGTCTTTCATGTGGCGTTTGAACCAGAGCGCGAGGATAAGTGAGTAGTAAACCTGACGCAGTGGGGCGAAGTTAGCGCCGGTGTTGACTTCTTGCTCGAGTTGAGGGATGACGATGTCGCGGAGGACGGCTTTGGCGATGGTGCTGGGATCATCGAGAACATCGGGAGTCGGCGTTGAGGTGGAGCCCTGGGTCGCTCTCGCATTCATTGGTTGAGAGGTTGGCAACGTGCGTGGGGACACGTTGCCCTGCTCGTTATCAGCATCTTGGGCAACATGTCCCCGGGTTGGCAGAGCGTTGGTCGACGTTGCTAAGTAGTCTGTTTCTAACATTACTTTTAATTTGGCGTTCACGACAAAGGCTGTATCGCCGTGTTCGTAGACTTTGGCATGTTCGGGGACGATCCAGACTTTGTTGAAGGTGTCGATGGGGATATCGGTGGTGCCGTATTTCTCATAGGCGGCTTTGTAGACCTTGGCCCAGAATTTCTTACCGGTCTCGCCTTCGGGATACATGACTGATGAGGTAATTTGTTTAAGAATATAATCTTGTGCCAACAGGTCGCGGCCCATGTCGGTCTGGCCGAAACTGTCGGGAATAATGCGGTCTTTTTCGTAAGGGCTTAGGTTGACCCACATGTCTTTCTCGGGCGTGGTGAGCGCGGCGAGGAAGTATTTAACCAGGCGACGGGAGGTTGCCTCGGGGGTCGTCGATTTGATTGAGACCTGGGGTGCTTCCACATTGGGAGGAAACCCTTCGACTCGCCCCTGCGGGGCTCGCTCAGGGTCATTTTGGATAAAGGCAGAGCCTTTATCCAAAATGAAATCCATTTTAAACGGATTGTCGGCGTAAACTTTGATGCCTTTGAGGAGTGATGGATTATATGGCTGGCTTAACGCGATCATTTGACCTGGGGCGGGTAACATGAGGCCCTCGGCGCGCACGGCATTAGACAGGCCAAGGCCAGTGAGCACAAAACAGATCAACGTTATAATGGCAATAATTCTTCGCATCCACACCCCTGCCTTCCCTTTAATAAGTATTACTGATAAAAAAGGTGAAAACAAGGGGTTAAGCCCAAAATCGAGAAAACGCTACCTTATAATATGTAGCTGCCCAATACCAACAAGCGCTAAACTATGGACAAAATGTCATTTAAATTGACAATTTGTCCAATAAACAATAACTAAGAAATAGAATTAAGTAAGCGAGGAAAGATTAAATTCAATCCCGGTTGAATTAATGCGGGACGAATCATCGTCAACAAGAGGGAGAATGACCAGTTTCATCAAGTATGATCGACGGGTGCCGTAATAAAGCTTAAATGTTGATCCGCTAATAAATACAGGACTCTGCAAGGCTTTCTGCATTTTAGGAAAAAGCCCCTGCATCAAATACTTAATGCGCCCCTGCGCCATCACGGACGATAGCGGCAATTCATCAACCAGGATTTCCTCGCCCAGCCAGCCGCGGTTAAACTCTTTTTCCGTCTGAACAACGGTTTTAAGTTGAACAATATCCTGAACAGACGAATTCTTATCGGAAACGCGGTCAATCAGCTGCCCAAGAAGCTCGCCCAGCTGATGCCAGGCCTTGGCAATCGTCACAAACTCACCAGCCAGTTGTAGAACACCATCCCCCTCAAGCGTTGAAAACCAGCCCGTCCAGGCATTGCTCACATGATGCCAAATCTCACCTAACGACGGATCCACTGCTACCGCCCGGCGCATGATATTACTCACCTGCAGCCGTGCTTCATAAGGGATCTCCTTGATGAAGCGTGATTCCAGCGGGGACGCCGGATCATTAGGGTCCTGATGCCCCACATACAGCATCAGTCCGTCGTTTCGAATGATCATCCCGCCCGTGCTCCCGGCCTCCTGCAACGGCACGACCAACCCATCCTCCACAATAACCTCAAGCGGCTCAACGCCAAAATTCAGGGCGGTCGGCAGGCTAAGCGACACCGAATGATGGTTCAAGCGGCGAGGGAACTTTTCCTCGTCAATAAAACCGAATTCTTTCAGCAGGCTTTGCGGGATCATCCTTTATACGACTCCACAAACTTCTTAATACTGCGGTCATACGACTTCTCGGCATCCCGCGGGAAAAAACACCCCGGGATCGCCCCTTTGGCCCGATGATACGACACACACTCGCAGCAAAGCCCCTTACGCGAACACCCGGCATACGTACACGTACATTCATTCAAGTTACGCTCTTTTAAACATTCCATAATACCTCACCATTATCGTAAAAACTTAACGCCGGACGCGAATGATCACGCCCGGCGTTAAGCAAGAAATTACAACCTGATTCTTACGCTCTTCCAGCGGAGCCCAGAACCTTCTCATTTTTCTGCTTGTAAACCGATACCAGCGCGTCGCGGGCCGGGCCAAGATACTTGCGCGGATCAAACTCGGCCGGAACTTCGGCAAAGGTCTTGCGAATTGACGCAGTCATCGCCAGACGCCCGTCAGAATCAATATTGATCTTGCACACCGCCGACTTGGCCGCGCGGCGCAGCTGCTCTTCAGGGATACCAACGGCTGCTTCCATCTTGCCGCCGAACTTGTTGATCATGGCGACATATTCAGGCATGACCGAGCTGGCCCCATGAAGGACGATCGGAAAACCAGGAATACGCTTCTCGATCTCTTCGAGAATATCAAAACGCAACGGCGGCGGGACCAGAACGCCGGTCTTGGGATCAAGCGAGCACTGGGCAGGCTTGAACTTGTAGGCACCATGGGACGTACCGATGGAAATAGCCAGCGAATCCACGCCCGTCTTCTTAACAAAATCTTCCACCTGATCAGGATGCGTATAGACCGACGCTGCCGCTACCACATCATCCTCGATCCCTGCCAAAACACCCAGCTCACCCTCAACCGTCACATCATGCTTATGCGCGAATTCAACAACCTGTTTGGTCAATTCAATATTTTTCTCATAAGTATGGTGCGACCCGTCGATCATAACCGACGAAAAACCAGACTCAATACACTGCTTGGCTAACTCAAAAGTATCGCCATGATCAAGGTGCAGGGCTACCGGGATCTCTTTAAGATTCTTCGCCTTGGCGATCTCCTTCATCATCTCAACCGCGCCTTTGGCCATCCAGGTCAACAGCGTGGCATTGGCATACTTACGGGCGCCGGAGGAAACCTGCAAGATCACCGGTGACTGTGTTTCAACACAGGCCGTAATGACCGCCTGGATCTGTTCCATATTGTTGAAGTTGTACGCCGGAATGGCATACCCGCCCTTGAAGGCCTTCTGGAACATGTCTTTAGTATTAGATAAACCCAACTCCTTGTACGAAACCATAAGAACCCCTCTTGTTGATTGTTGATGTTTAAAAAATTCCGTAACCGCTCATAATGTTGTCAATAATGCGGTTTCCCCAAAAAAGACTTACCAGCGCGCCCATCACCAGATACGGTCCGTAAGCGATCGCGCTTTCCTTCGTGCGGATCTTCTCAATGATGCCGACAACGGCCCCAAAGAACGGCGCAATAAAGAACGTCAACAGCGCCATCTTCCACCCCATAAAAGCGCCGATCATGGCCAGCAATTTCACATCCCCGCCGCCCATAGCTTCTTTCTTGAAGATCCACTCGCCGATAGCACCCATTAAATAGATCGAGCCGCCGCCGACAATAACACCTAAAACAGACTGCAGTAACGCCTGCCACCAGATATCCGTCCCGTGCAGTTGCGGGATCAACGGGCTGATCAACAATCCCACCACCATGCCGCCCACGCTAACTTCATCGGGAATGATCCGTTCATCAAAATCCGTGAATGTCGCCACAATGAACCCGGAAAGCATCAGCAAATATGGAAGCAGCACCCAGGTCAACCCGAAATATAGATACAAGCCCAGAAAAACGCCCGCGGTCAATAGCTCGATTAAAAGATACCGGACCGAGAAGGGAACACCGCACGAACGACATTTACCGCGCAAGACCAGGTAACTGATTACCGGGATATTATCGAACCATTGTACCGGTTTCCCGCATTTAAGACAATGAGATCCAGGCGAGACAACAGATTGTTCTTTTGCCAGGCGGAGGATACAGACATTCAAGAAACTGCCAATCATCGCGCCTAAGACAAAGAAAACTATTCTAATAAATACATCTAAATCCATTGCCATTATCTCCATGCATGTACGGGCGGCCCCCCGTGGCCGCCCAATATAAGGACACTACATCTTGTAACAAGCTTTATACAATTCGTCACACATTTTCTTTTTTACCGACTCGGCAAGCTGAACCTGGGCCCAATGCTGAAAGGCGAGAACCCCCTGGTAATAAAGCATCTTAAGCCCGTTAACCGCCTGGGCGCCTCTGGCTCTCGCCAGTTTCAACAACGGCGTCTCTGCAGGATTATACACGAGATCATAAACCATTAAATGAGGATGTAATAATTCTTCACTGACCAAACAGGGATCAGAACTCTTCATCCCCACCGGGGTCGCGTTGATCAGCAAATCCGCAAGCTCGATATCAAGGTCATCAATGCTCCCCACGACCGCAACCCGGCTCACATCCATACGGCTGCCCAGATCATTAACAAGAGCTGCCGCTTTCTCATGATCCACATCATAAAGCTTTATCGTTTCTGCCTTTTTATCAAGCAGACAAAAAACCGCAATCAAAGCACGCGCCGCACCCCCGGCTCCCAGAATGGATATTCTTTTTCCCGAGGGATTAAACCCTTCCTCATCCAAATGAGCCAGGAAACCGGGACCATCGGTATTATATCCTCTTAACCGGCGTTTATCGTCGATAAGGATCGTATTGACTGCGCCTACTTTCTGGGCAAAAGCATCCAGACTGTCCAGAAACGGAATCACTACCTCTTTATGCGGGACGGTCACATTCAACCCGAAAATATGACTATGAGGCTCTTTTAATTCAGCGAAAAACGCCCCAAGCTCATCCTGTTTCATCGGGAAAAGAACATACTCCGCATCAACATCAAGAGCCTTGAACGCCGCATTATGCATGACGGGTGAAAGGCTGTGCCCCAGCGGGTACCCGACCAGACCATAGGTTGTTCTTAATGTCATGGCTGCAACCCGAAATCAATACTGTTTTTCTTGATATCACCTTTCGCCACAGCGCATTTCTTGTTAACCGCGTTCAAATATGCTTTTACCGAAGCTTCGATCACATCAGTTGAAGCCCCGACGCCGGTAACCTTATCGCCGTCAAAATCAACCCGGACGCGAACCTCACCCTGGGCATCCTTGCCTTCAGTGACCGATTGAATGCCGTAATTTAACAACTTGCCTTTCAATCCGGTTATTTCATCGACAGCCAAATAGCAGGCATCCACCGGACCATCACCGGTCGAAACTCTGGTAAATGATTTAGTCCCGGTCTTGAGGACAACTTCAACCCGGGGTTTGATCGCTGTCCCGCTGGTCACCACCAGAGATCCCAGCGTCCAGATATCCTTCACTTCCTGGACCTCATCTTCAACGATCGCAATCAAATCCTCATCGAACACTTCTTTCTTCTTGTCCGACAAGTCCTTGAATCGGCCAAAAGCCTTGTCCAGCTCGGCATCATTCAATTCAATGTTCAACTGCTTCAGTCTGGCTTTCAGCGCATGACGGCCGGAATGCTTTCCCATAACCAAACCAACCCCTGTAAACCCGACAGATTCAGGCGTCATGATCTCATAGGTAGTCGGCTCCTTTAAAACACCATCCTGATGAATGCCTGATTCATGCCGGAATGCGTTACCGCCGACAATCGCCTTATTCGGCGCCACCACAAAGCCCGTATGTTTACTGACCAGTCTGGAAACACGGCAAATCTCCTGGGTCTTGATCCCTGTTGTGACGCCAAAATAATCCTGACGGGTCCGCAACGCCATTACCACTTCTTCCATCGACGTATTGCCGGCCCGCTCACCGATCCCGTTAATCGTGCACTCGATCTGACGCGCACCATTTTTTACGGCAGCCAGTGAATTAGCTACCGACAAGCCCAGATCATCATGACAATGAACAGATATGACCGCCTTAGCGATATTGGGCACATGATTCCTGATATCCCCGATCAGTTTGCCATATTGCTCCGGCATGGCATACCCGACGGTATCAGGAATATTCACCGTCGTGGCACCGGCCTTGATGACCGCCTCCAAAACCCGATATAAAAAATCTTTATCACTACGAGAAGCATCTTCCGGTGAGAATTCAACATCCGTCACAAACTTACGCGCATATTTCACCGCGTCCACCGCGATCTGCACGATCTCATCCGGCGATTTCCTTAATTTATGCTCCATATGGATCTTAGAAGTTGCTAAAAATACATGGATCCGAGGATGTTTGGCCGGTTTCAGAGCCGAAGCTGCCGCATCAATATCTTTGCGTACCGAACGGGTTAATCCTGCAACCGACGCTTTTTTAATCATTTTAGCAATGGAATGAACAGAGTCGAAATCACCTTTTGAGATCACAGGGAAACCGGCCTCGATAATATCAACGCCCAACCGTTCCAATGCCTGGGCAACTTCCAACTTTTCACGCTGGT
>JADFWS010000088.1 GCA_015234065.1 Candidatus Omnitrophota bacterium | reverse complement strand
TGACATTCAAGCACACCGATTTCCCTGCGCCTGTAGCGCCGGCGACAAGCAGGTGCGGCATCTCGGCCAGATCCGCCACGATCGGTTTACCGGCTGTATCTTTTCCAAGCGCCAGCATGATCTTGGATTTGGCATTACGGATATCACCCTGGATCAGCACGTCTTTAAGGACAACCGCCGCGGATAATCCGTTCGGCACTTCAATGCCGACCCTGTTCTTCCCCGGGATCGGCGCCTGGATACGCACCGACGACGCCTGCATGGCCAACGCAATATCATCGGCCAGGGAATTAATACTTTGCACCCGCACACCCGCCGCAGGCTCAAGTTCATAACGCGTAATGACCGGGCCGCGCTCGATATCCACAACACGCACGGTCACCCCAAAACTTTCCAGCGTCTGCTCCAGGGTCTTGGCCCCGCTCGCGAGCACTTCCTGGACATTGTCATCGGATATTTTTTGAGGATCTTTCAAAAGGTCAAACGGCGGAAATTGATAACTTCCGACAATAAGCGGCTTATCTTCACGCTCTTTCAGCGGCTCTGTTTTTGGCTGGACAATACGAATATTCGGCGCCTGCGCCTTGAGCGAAGGCGGCGTTTTTTTATCTGCCTTCTCCTCTTTGAGCAGCTCTTTTTCTTTTTTGCCTTTCACCAGCGCTTCCACTGGCACATCATCCTCTTCGACTTCATCGGCGTCATACGCCTTTGGGATCTTTTTCCCGGGCTTCTCAACCGCCTTTTTGTCCTTCATCCAGGGCAGCGTCCAGCCGGCACATAACGACGCCAAACCTTCTTCTTTTACCTGATGCACCAGATCGATCAGCCCTCGCGTCAGGCGAACAAAGAGCGGCGAGACCAGAAATTCCGCGGTCACCACGAGGCACAAGGACGCAAGCGCAAAGAAAATAATATACGCGCCCATCACCCCAAAATATTTGGCAAAAAAATCCGCAAATGAAAAACCTGCCATACCGCCCCGTGCAAAACGACTGCTCACCGCGCCAGGCCCGGTCAAACTGAAAAGCCCGCTCATCACAAGCACCAGCACGGACAAACTCACCAGCCGCGCGACGGTAAACTTCATCTCGCGGTTCGTAAAAATATTCCAGCTCCAGAAAAACATGAATACCGCAAAGAAATACGCGCTGTACCCGAATAAAAAGAACAGGCTTCCGGCGGTATAAGCGCCCGCGATCCTGATAAAATTATGCACCGGCACATTCGGGTGAGACGTGAACCACGGCAGGTCTTCTGGGATATACGAGATCAGACTTGCGAAAAGGATTAAGGCAAAGGCAAGGATGATGATGCCTTTGATCTCGTTTAAATGTTCCGATTTCATAGGCGCTAGGGGGAAAACGCCGCGTCTGCCATGCTGCGTTAATCCGCAGCATGGCACGACGGACGGACATTACTTTTGTTCTGGATTTGCCGGCATTGCCTTCTTGCGGGACAGGTTGCAACGGCCTTTCTCATCAACCTCAACAAGCACGACAGGGAACGTATCCCCGACCTTCACTACCTCGTTGGGATCTTTTACATACTTGTGAGCCAGTTCGGACACATGGACCAAACCCTCTTTACCAGGCATAAACTCGCAGAACGCACCGAAATTCATAATGCGCATAACAGTGCCTTCATACGTCTTGCCGATCTCAGGCTCTTCGAGAAGCCCGGAAAGGTAATTCATAACCTTATCCAGAGAGCTCTGGTCAGGCGCTGAAATAAAGGCTTTACCATCATCATCAATATCAATGGCGGTGGCGCCTGTTGTCTCAATGATCATACGGATCGTCTTACCGCCGGGCCCGATAACCTCGCCGATACGGTCCTGCGGGATCTGGATCGTCGCGATACGCGGCGCAAATTCAGAAGTGTTCGCCCTCGGCTCCGCCAGTGTTGCAGTCATGGAATCAAGAATAACGCCGCGTGCCGCCTGCGCCTGATCAATGGCTTTGCCTAAAAGATCGATCGAAATATGGCGGATCTTAAGGTCGAGCTGGATCGCGGTAATGCCTGTCTTGGAACCGGCCACCTTGAAATCCATATCGCCGAAATGATCTTCCATACCCTGAATATCAATAATGAGAACCGAACGCTTTTCGTCGGAAATAAGGCCGACGGAAATGCCCGCCACCGGCGCCTTGAGAGGAACTCCGGCATCCATGAGCGCGAGTGTGCTTGCGCACACCGTTGCCATACTGGATGACCCGTTCGATTCCAGGATCTCGGACACGACACGCACCGTGTACGGGAACGTATCCTGATCAGGCATGACCGCTTCGACCGCACGGTGCGCAAGCGCTCCATGTCCGATCTCACGGCGGCCAGGGCCGCGCACAGGCTTAGTCTCACCGACCGAAAAGGACGGAAAATTATAATGCAGCATGAACTTGCGGTATACCGTCTCCGTAAGCCCTTCCATCATCTGCTCGTCGATCTTGGTACCGAGCGTCACTGTTGCCAACCCCTGCGTCTGGCCGCGTGTGAACAGCGCGGAACCATGTGTACGCGGCAGAACAGCAACCTCGGATGACAACGCACGGATATCGTTAAGCCCGCGGCCATCGGCACGAATGCCCTTATCAAACACATTCGCGCGCATCACATCATACTGCATAAGCTCAAACACAGCCGCGACATCCTTGGCCGTGATATCTTCTTTACCCTTTTTAAACTCGGCATACGGCGTCAGATCCGAGGACAAAGACGCAAAAAGATCGTTCAGTTTCCCTTCACGCTCTTTTTTATCCTTGATCCCGGTCAACACGTCATTGAGTTTGCTCATTCCGAGCGAACGCACCTTAGCCACAAATGCCGGCGGAAGGACTTTGGTCGCAGGAACAATTTTCACCTTGCCGGACTGCTTCTGAAGTTCTTTCTGGACCCCGAGAGCCGGTTGTAACGCCTGATGCGCGAATGCCAGCATTTCCTTGATCTTCGCTTCCGGGACTTCCTTCGCATCGCCTTCGATCATGACGACGCCTTCGGCATCCCCGGCCACAATAAAATCAAGCGTGCTCAGCGCGCGCTGGGCGTACGTCGGATTCACAATGAACTGCCCGTCGACAAGCCCGACGCGCACCGCGCTGATAGGGCCGGCAAACGGAATATCAGAAATCATGAGCGCCGCAGAAGCGCCGATGATCGCCATGACATCCGGATCATTATCGGTATCCGCCGATAGCACCGTCGCGATGACCTGCACTTCGTTGAACAACCCTTCCGGGAACAACGGACGGATCGGACGATCGATCAAACGGGAAGTGAGGATCTCTTTTTCAGTAGACCTGCCTTCTCTTTTGAAAAACCCGCCAGGGATTCGGCCCGCAGCATACGTCTTCTCTTGATATTCAACAGTGAGCGGAAAAAAATCGATCCCTTCACGGGTTGTTTTCGCCATACAAGCCGAAACCAGGACAACCGTTCCACCACAGGAAACAGTAACGGCACCCGCCGCCTGTTTTGCCAATTTGCCTGTCTCGATGACAAGGCGATCAGCACCATACGGCACTTCTACACGAGATATAGTCATTTATTTTTCCCTTGGTTATTTACGGAGGCCAAGCTTTGTGATGGTCTCTTCGTACTTTTTGAGGTCATGCTTTTTCAGGTACGCCAGCAAGCGGCGGCGCTTCCCGATCATGAGCAATAATCCCCGACGGGAATGGTGATCCTTCTTGTGATCCTTGAAATGGTCGTTAAGATAGTTGATCCTCTCTGACAAAAGCGCGGCCTGGACGGACGGGGAACCCGTATCCTTGGCGTGCACCTTATGCTCGCGGATCACTGCTGTCTTTTTCTCTTTGACTAAAACCAACTGACTTCCTCCTGTAAATAATTAATACTTATTCTTTTCCGTTTTTTAATGCGGGAATTATAGCGTTCATGTGGGTTGAAGTCAAGCGCGAAAAATCCCCCGGATTGTTTTCCTTGCACACCTCACTTACCCGCGGCTTCTTTCAATCCTAATATCCTCACTTTATAATCATCGGCTATCAATAACAGTGGGCCCCTGTCTTTCGGGCCGGAGGCATACATATTCGCATCGACCATGGGAACGTCATGTTTCTTGAAATCATCGACCACCTGATCCATGGACGGCGTAACGCCTGCGACCATCCCCAACGAATGCGGCTCTTCCTTCATAACAGCATCCACCGCAACAGGCGCCACATAAATGGTCTTGTCCACCGCCTGAACGTCTTCACGGCCATGCTCCACGGTCTGAGAGCCATCTTTATTCAATAGAATGGTCTTGGTCGCCTCCACAGGTCCCCGCTCAATGACGATCTTTGGAAACGGCTTTTGCGCATTAACAAGGACGGGCAACTCTTTTTCCCCCTCTTTATTCAGCATGACCGCCATGCGGTAATCCCGAAGAGAGTCGTACCGTTCTCCACTGACAAATATCTGGACAGGCCCCGGCGCTTTTTCAGCAACAGCTTTGGTCTGGATATTGAAGAAAAGAAAAGAGATACTAAGGGATAACAACACAAAAAAACGTGGCATATACATAAAAAGGGCTACTGGGTGGTAAAAGTGATCTCTTGATTCCGCTGATCGATCATATTCACAATGTCCTGAGTCGTGGCATTCAAAAGCTTCCGAAAAGGGCCACCCTTCACCATCAGCGCGATCACAACAACGGTCACGGCCAGAACAAGGACCACATATTCAATAATACTTTGCCCCACAACACAGGCTCTTCTATCAGGATTTTTCATACAACACCTCACGCTAATGATACCACATGCCCGGGCAGGAACACAACCTTTACAGGGCGATCTTTTTGGAAAGCGCAAAGAAGAAAGGCAGTTCAAAGGTTTCCCCCTGCACTGCCTTGAGCATCCCCCAGAGGGAGAAAACACCGAAGAAAAGGATCGCCGGCTTAAACAGGAACGGACAAATGATCGTCAGCATGAACACCGCGAATTCACAGAAAAATATTGCCAGCCCCTGACGGGCATGGAACAGCACGAAGGCGCTATCTTTTTTCTGCACCAGCGGGATGACACATAAAAGAAAAAGGTACGCTAAAAGGGCGTACACCTTTTCTTCTTTATCCATGCGCCGCGACCTCGAGAATAGAATTCATATCACCAAAGCCATTCGCCTCACGGTTATCATTAACCGGATCCGGCTGCCAGCGCCCATCAACCACGAACTGATACTTGTGCTGGCCTTCGCTTAACGGGATCTTAAGCTCCCAGGCATCGCCCCGGCGGGTCATGCGGCAAGCCTCGTCGATCGCCCACTCGTTGAACGAACCCGACAGGTAAACCGACTTCGCCTCGGGCGCCCAGAGGCTGAAGGTCGTGGTCACAAGCTCCTGCATCCCCTGTGCAACGGCGTCTTTCATGCGCGAAGAAAATTCCGCAGCTGCCGGTTTTGCCATCGGCAACCCGCGATTCTCCTCGAACGTGATCAACTCTTTTGCCAGGCTGAAATAATCTTTCGACCCGCGGCAATATTTATCATACCCGAGGACCGTCTTGCCCATGACAGCGCTTTCCTTCAGCTTCACATTCACATGGACGATCGTACCCATGAGCATATCGCTGAACTTCCCCTTGATCTTTTCAAGCATGGAAAAAGAATGGCGCAGGCGAGAATCGAACATCGTGATCAGGACGCGCGCCGTAATGTTATGCCCAAGCCGTTCACGGATCAGGTTAATAATATCCATCAGATGGTCAACGCCCTGGACAGAAAAACGGCTCGTTTCAACCGGGATCATGACCTCATGGCTGGCACGCAGCGCGTTCACCGTGAGGAACCCAAGGCTCGGCGGGCAATCCATGATCACATAATCATAATCGCCGGTGATCCCTTCGAGGATTTCCACCAGCTTCATCTCGCGTCCGATCTCGTCCGCCAATTCCTGCTCCAGCGTCCCTACCAGGACATTCGATGGAACAATATCAAAATTACGCTCCACATGCTGAATAATATCCTTGATCGTCAGCTTACGCGGCGTCAGCTTGGAGATCACATTGTACATGCTGTTCTGATCATCGCGGTTAAGGCCGAGTGTCGCGTGTGCCTGGGGATCTAGGTCGACCAGAAGCGTCCGCTTGCCATTGGCGGCAAGGCTTGCCACCAGATTGATCGCTGTGGTCGTTTTACCGCAACCGCCTTTTTGACTTGCGATGGATATTATTTTCATGCCCTTAAGCCCCTTCTTAATTGGAAAAACTAATGTTATCTATATACACAGCGCCCGTTGCCTGGTCGGCGTTCCAGGCCTCTACAACGAACGAAATATCTTTTAAACTCTCCCGGTCCGTCAGGTCCAGATCGTCGAAAGAGATCGAATAATCCTGCCAGCGCGATTTGATGCCCTGTAAATAATACGATGCCTTTTCTTCTTTGGCATTCGTCAGGATCACCTTCACCATCCCCGGATTCCCGCCGGCAATACCCTTGACCGAAAGGTTAAGCCGGCTGAATTTCGAGGCATCCATCGTCGGGATCGAAATTGTCAGGTCTTTGACCTGAGGATACTTCCCGCCGACCGCATACGATAAACGGATCGGCGAATTATTCAGCGCATACGTCACGCGGCTTTTTAACACATCACTCTTCTGCGTTAAAAACGCCGTGAGCCCGTAAAACACGCTCGCGAGAATGAACGCCGTGATCACCACATTGATGACCAGCCACGCATGGCTTTTAGGCTTAACGGGCTTGACCTCGACGGCCTGCGCACGCTTTCCTAAATAAACTTTTGCCAGATGATCGTAGATCTCGTCGCGCGTCATACTGCCTTGAGAAAAAATCGTTAATGCGGACAGGAATAAAATTCCGTCACGGCCCGCACGAGTTGTCTATTCAGAGATTATGTTGAAAAGGATTACTATTAAAATACTAACAAAGAAAAAATAAATAAAAATGAATATCTGATATTTTTTGACCTATTGTCAAAACGTGCCTCGACGGAGAGAGGGGGAAG
>JADFWS010000087.1 GCA_015234065.1 Candidatus Omnitrophota bacterium | reverse complement strand
AACCCTCGCCTGGCGGGCAAAAAAGATCTTTTTGCCGGAATTCAATATCCTGTAACTCAGGTCATTATCTTCCCCGCTTGCCCTGCGGTAATCTGTAGAAAAACCATGGACCGCCTCAAAAACATCCCGCAGGATCGCCACATTATAACTGCCAAACGCCTGTGGATGATCCGGCATTAAATATGTGTGGCGAAAAAGGATCTCAAAATGAACAACTTGCGCAAGAACGCTCCCTGGATTAGCAATGCCGTAACTTCCTGCGACAGCGCCAATATCCTCCGCATAAAAACCAGCCACAAGCAACGCTACCCAATCCCGATGCGGCTGACAATCAGCATCCGTAAAACACAACACATGATGCGCGGCATGCCGCGCGCCAAGATTGCGGGCGCTGGCTGGCCCGGCATTCGGCTGATAAAAATAACGGACTGTCGGATAACGGCGGATGATCTCGGCGGTCCGGTCTGTTGAACCATCATCGATCACGATCAGCTCGATAGCCGCCGCATACACTTGCGCCAGCGCAGCTTCAATAGCTGCCGCAATGGTCTTCTCGGCGTTATACGCAGGAATAATAATAGTGACCGAAGGCCGCGCTGTTATCATGTTCGGTCTTTTAACGTTTCGATCTCAAGCTCCAGAAGCCCGATACGCTGGGCCATGCGGTCATTGCGCTTGTTCTGCTGGCACAAAAAGACTGTCAGCAGAAGGCTTAAGAAAATAAATGTCCCCAACAGCGCAAAGAAAATAAAATTGCTCGGCAGGGCAAAGCCGAAAAATGCGGAAAGCGAAAATATCCACTGCGGAAAAAGGGCGAACAGGATACCTGCCAGCGCAAAGAAAAGCCAGGCGAACGCATACTTAAATGTCAGGCGCTCCCGGCGAATAAGCTCAACAACAAAAATAAAAACAAAGAACGCCAGAAGAAAAGCCAGCAAAGAAATGCTCATGGCCCGTAAACCTTTCGTTGTTTAATCATATGTAACAGGATCGCAACCGTAACCTTGATCATATAATATGGGGATTTTAACGTGCCGATCGAGCTCACCCCTTCGCGGCGCGGCCGCATGACCACCGGAACTTCTGCCACACGCGCGCCCATCCGGTGCGCGACCACGATCGCTTCAGGCTCAGGAAAATCAGAAGGATAATAACCGGCAAAAATATGGATAAGGCGCTTCCCGCAGGCGCGGAACCCCGACGTCGGGTCTGTTGCCCTCACACCGGTAAGCCCCGCGATAAGCCAGCGAAAAAAACGAATGCCCAGCCGCCGGGACCATGACGACTGAAAACCTTCTTTTGCGCTTAAGAACCGACTGCCGATCACAAGGTCTGCCTGGCCGTTAAGCACCGGCTCGACCAACGCACGCAAATACGCCGCATCATGCTGTCCGTCCCCGTCGAGCTGGAGGGCAACGTCAAAACCATGCGCGGCCGCATAACGATATCCGGTCTGCACCGCACCGCCGATCCCCAAATTAACCGGAAGCCGGACAACCCGGGCACCTGTCCGTCGGGCGATCTCAAATGTTTCATCCTGCGAGCCGTCATCTACGACCAACACAACTGGCGCCAGCGGCGATGCCAATACCTCACGCACTGTACGCGCGATCGCGCCGGCTTCATTGTAGGCCGGAATAATGACCAGGATCTTCAATGGCATTTTATTCAAAAGAAACCAGTTTCGCTAGATGTGCACCGATCGTTTTATCCATCAGCGTTGTGCCGAACTTGAGCACAAAACCCCCGCTGATCTTCCCACTCTCGAGGATCACGATCTCAGCCGACGGGAACGCCCCATTGATCGCAGCGCGTAACTCCTGCTCCTGATGAGGCGACAGCTTTCGAGCCGTGACAACCTCAACGTCCCTGACAGCAGCCCCTTCGCCTGAAGATTGGAACTTGCGCAGCTCTTCGATCAGAGCTGAAAACAGCTCGCGCTCAAGCAGTTTGATCAAAATAAACACCACCAATACCGCAATAAAAATCTGAAGAGCAATCAGTCCCAGGATCACGGTTTCTCCTGCGGTTTGACAAAAAGATATTTTGCTGCCAGCGTCACCATCTCATCGTTCTTTTCAAGAGGCATGAGTTCATTCGGCGCAACGCCATCCAACGAGAACGGGCGTCCGTCAGGAAAATGCCCGCGCGCGACCATGAGCGCGATCGTGGATTTATCCGACATATCAAAAATACTTTTTAAAAGGACCTGCCCCGCTGTTCTCGACGTGCCGAACACCAGCGCACGCTTTCTGTCCTGCATGATCCCGGAGAAAAGTTCGGATGCGCTCCCCGTCATATTATTCACCAGGATCACGATCGGCCAATCCACATGGAATTGCGGCGGAAGCGTCGGGATCGCCAGCGATGAACGGGGCTTATTCTTACCCTCAAAATATGCAAAGGTTTCGCCATTAGGCAGAAAGAATGCCGAGATCGCCAGCGCCGCGAGCGGCGGCCCGCCGGGATTCCCGCGCAGGTCGAGCACAAGGCCCTTCGGGCTTTTAGCTTCCAGCATCGCAATGAACCGCCCAAAATCCTCGTGCGTCGACTGGTTGAATTTCTGAATATCCACACAATAGATATCCTTGACCCCCGTTGACTTCAAAAAGACCGTCTGCTTGAAATACTCGCGGCTGATAACTTTAATGGCGTGTGGTTTGCGTTCAAGGCTATCGATATAATCGATAAGCACTTCCGCGCCGGCCAAAGGCACGAGCTTCTCCTTGATCCTGGATTCATCCAGAACAGTCACATCATCCGCATCCAATCGCACGATAAGGTCTGCTTCTCGAAGGCCCTTGTCATACGCATCGGATCTGGGCTCAATGAAATCAACCACAAAACCCGCAGCCTCTTTATGCCCCTCGATACCCAGGTCGATCTTTTGGCCATAGACTTCCTGCGCAAATTTTTCAGCGGGTTTCGGCGGCAAAAAACGGGAGAAAATATCATCCGGCTGTTTCAGAAAATCTACCAGGTACGCCGCGCTGCGCCAGCGAACATAATCATTACTTTTCCCTTCCAAAAGAAGGCTGGGATAGATCTTTTCATCAAAAGCTTTAATGAACCGGTCATAATCCGAACGCTTGACGTCCGTGTAATAATGGCTGTCCATCTGAGCGTAAACCTCTTCAAAATACTTAAGATACTCCGCGTGAGCATTAAAAGACTTTGTTGCCGTTAGTGCGGCCGCCGGCAATGGCGCGGAAACTGGCTCGCTTGCCGCGAAAACAGCGGAAGGTAAAAGTAGTAGCAATAAGAATTTAACCACATATTTCATAGGGATTGGGATATTGTAACATTAAGATCTGAAGTATCAACCTTGAAAACACGCACGGTGCGGTCAAACCCTTAGGACCACTGGCGGATAAGCGCCTGTTTAAGCGCTTGCGGATCAACATGAATATTCGTGATAAATGTCTCATGCGGACGGGCATTGCGATAGGCGGGCATTTTCGGGGGGATCTTTAAATATTTTGAAACGAGCGGTATGGCAAAATCATATAAGATCGTGCCATGATGCAAAACAAACTTCCGGCCCCGGCGCTGGGCATTGCCGGAGAACTTCTTTTCTGTCCCGGCAAGCACAAGATCACACACAGGGCGAAATTCAGCAGAAACCCCCAACTCTTTTAACGCCAGGATCATTTTGTCGAGAATAAAAACATACGATCCTGGAATAGATATTATGTCTGCATGGAACACTTTGGGCAGAACAAGCGACACATTCAAGCAGCCCGGCCCCTGAATCACGGTCCCCCCGCCCGATGAACGCCGAAGGACAGGGATGCCATCCATTCGGCACTGCGCGCCTTGAACATCGTCCACCTCCCGGCACGTCCGGCCCAGGACCACAAAATAATCCGGAGCCTCCCAAAAACGCAAGCATGCTCCGCCATCATGACGGTCCGCACGCGCCAAAAGCGCATCATCATAATCCAGATTAGCTTTAGGATCAGGAAAGCTCAGATCTTCGACGATCATACCGATTGGGCAAAAAAGTTGACCTTGACCTCGCGGGCCGCCTTTGTTTCATCGGGCCTGGAAATGGGCATGGTCTTGGGAAGCGCGTGAAACGCGTGGGGATCTGTTTTGGAAAGCTCATCAGCCCGGATCATCGCCTCAGCAAATGTATCGAGCGTTTCTTTGCTCTCGGTCTCGGTCGGCTCAACCATGATAGCTTCTTTGACGGTCAGCGGGAAATACACCGTCGGCGGATGAATATTCTGATCGATCAGGAATTTGGCGATATCGATCGCGTGCACACCGCGCTCAAGCTGCCGTGACGCCGAGAAGAGGCATTCATGCATGCAAATACGGTCAAACGCGACCTGATAATGGCCCTTTAACCGGTGCAGCAGATAATTCGCATTCAACACCGCGTGATCCGTTGTCTGCTTCAAGCCTTCACAGCCCAGCAGGAGCATATACGCATACGCCTTGAGGATCACGCCAAACGCGCCATAGAACGACGCAATATAACCGATGGAATCCGGATAATCATAATTAAGGGCATACATGCCGTCGGAACGCCTGATCACGCGCGAGATCGGAAGAAATTTCTCCAGACGTTCCCCGACGCCAACAGGGCCGGATCCAGGCCCGCCCCCGCCATGAGGCGTTGCGAACGTTTTATGCAAATTCAAATGCACCACATCAAACCCGACATCCCCCGGACGGCAGCGGCCAAGGATCGCGTTAAGGTTGGCGCCATCATAATACATAATGCCGTCGACAGAATGAATGAGCTTCGACACTTCGTCGATCTGCCCGTTAAAAACACCATGCGTGTCCGGGCACGTCATCATGAGCCCGGCGGTCTCTTCATTCACCACGGCTTTAAGCTTTGCCAGGTCAATAACGCCCTTCTTGTCCGACGGGACTGAAATGATCTCATATCCCGCAACAGCCGCACTCGCCGGATTCGTGCCATG
This sequence comes from Candidatus Omnitrophota bacterium, assembly GCA_015234065.1. GTDB lineage: Bacteria > Omnitrophota > Gorgyraeia > Zapsychrales > Fredricksoniimonadaceae > JADFWS01. The sequence continues at coordinate 2,253 of JADFWS010000087.1, read as the reverse complement.
CGCCGAATCCGGGATGATCACATATTTCTTGTGCGTATTGCCTTTGGCTTTATGATACGCCGCCATGAGCATAATGCCGGTAAGCTCGCCGTGCGCGCCGGCCAAAGGCTGCATGGTCATGGCCTTCATGCCCGTGATCTCGCACAGCCAGCGTTCACTTTCATAAAGGACTTCCAGCGCACCCTGGGTATATTTCTCGCCGCCTTTCAGCTGAGGCAAGAGCGGATGCAGGTCCGCAAACCCGGGCATCGCCGCCACTTTCTCAGTGAACTTGGGATTATATTTCATGGTACAGGAGCCCAGCGGATAGAAATTAGCATCGACGGAAAAGTTGCGCTGGGACAATTGCGTAAAATGGCGGACCACATCCAGCTCCGACACTTCAGGCAGACGGGCATCATCCTGGCGCAAACAGGCCTTCGGCAACTGCGCTGTCGCCGGCACATCCAGCGCCGGGAATTTCAAACCTTTTCTGCCCGTGACACTCTTTTCAAAAATAAGCTTCATCGAAGGACCTCCGCCAGCGCCTTCGTATAGGCCAGGATCTCATCTCTCGTGCGTTTTTCCGTGACCGCGACCAACAAATAATCATCCATGCCCGGATAATAACGCCCGAGCGGAAACCCGGCGGCAAAGCCCTTAAGCATCATCGCCTCGATCACGTCATTCACATTTTTGGAAAGACGGACCGTAAATTCATTGAACGTCGGCGCAGAACGTTTCACCTCAACGCCCTGAATTTTTGAAAGCTCGGCTTTCATGAACTCCGCCTTCTCAAGATTCAAGCGCGCCATTTCTTTTAAACCCTCACGCCCGACAAGTGCCATAAAAATAGCCGCCTGGGTTGCACACAGCGCCACATTCGTACAAATATTCGATGTCGCCTTTTCCCGGCGGATATGCTGTTCGCGCGCCTGAAGCGTATTCACAAAACACCGCCGTCCTTCGCCGTCAACCGTCTCTCCTACAAGGCGGCCAGGCATCTGGCGGATCAACTTTTTGCGCGTTGCCATGAACCCGAGATAGGGCCCGCCAAAACTGAGCGGAAGCCCGAGGGACTGGCCTTCACCCGTCGTGATATCCACGCCCATCTCACCCGGCGACTTAAGCAGGCCCAATGCGACCGGATAAACACTCTCGATCACCAAAGCCCCGGCGGCATGGGCTTTCGCCACAATATCCGAATGATCGTCGATCGCTCCAAAAAAATTAGGGTTTTGCAGGATAACAGCCGCCGTCTTGTTATCCAAAAGTTTCACGATCGCGGCCCGATCCGCCCGTCCGTGAACCACGGGCGTTTCGACAAATTCAAAATTCAAATTATGCGTATAAGACTTGATCAACTTGCGATAAATAGGGCTCACGCCGCTATCCATCACGATCTTTTGCCGGCCGGTCACTCGGATCGCCATCATCATGGCTTCGTACAGGGCTGTGCCGCCTTCATATAAAGAAGCGTTCGCCACATCCATGCCGGTAAGCGTACAAATACTGCTCTGAAACTCAAATAATGCCTGCAGTGTTCCCTGCGCCGCCTCCGGCTGATACGGTGTATACGCCGTATAAAATTCTCCGCGCGAAATCAGCGCCTGGCACGCCGCCGGGACATAATGGTCATAATACCCGCCGCCGATAAAAGGGACAGGCCCGACGGAATTCTTCAGCGCCAGCGCATTCATCCGGCGCATCACCTCGTATTCAGACAGGCCCTCAGGAAGCTGAAAAGACCTGGGGCGCAAGTGATGGGGGATATCCGCAAAAAGGGCGTCAATGGACGGCGCACCGATAACGCCGAGCATATCCGCGACATCTTGTTCAGTATTGGGAATATAAGGGTTCAAGGATGCTTCCTGCTGAAAATAAAAACCGGCATGCGCCGGCCTTCAAAGGCTTTTATTCGTCGGACGGCTCCGCATCTCCGCCACGATCAAGGCTCTCCAGATAACTCTCGTACTCATCCGCGGTCATCAGATTCGACGCTTCATCCACGTCCGAGACCTCGATCTTCGCGATCCAGCCTTTGTTGTAACAGGAGCGGTTGATGAGCCCCGGGTCTTCGGAAAGCTCATCATTCACTTCAAGGACCTTGCCCGACATCGGAGAAAATATATCGCTCGCGGATTTGACCGACTCGATCGACGTAAATTGCTCGTCCTGCTCAACTTCCTGCCCGATCGTCGGGAGCTCAATAAAAGTAATGTCTCCCATCGCCGACTGGGCGTACTCTGTAATGCCCACGGTCCCCTCATTGTC
>JADFWS010000086.1 GCA_015234065.1 Candidatus Omnitrophota bacterium | reverse complement strand
ACATCCAGAGAGCGTATGATCTTATGCTTGAGCTTGGCCGGCAACTTTGTACCATGCTCCCGATACGACTCAATAAGCTTGCGCGCCACGTCACGCGCGATCTCAAGCGTTTCATTGATCGTACGCCCCTGCGCAACCAGGCCAGGAAAATCCTCACTTGTCGCCAAATACTGCCCTTCGGGCAATTTCTCAAGATGTACTGAAAAAACCATTTCATTCATACGTTCGCCTCCAAAGAAAGTATACCACGGCAATGCTCAAAGAAAAAAACACCTCTACGCCGTGATCACCAGATCATCAAGGTGAATGAACTCACGCTTTGATTTTTTATCGCTGATCTTTACCAGGTCTGACACAGAATAATTCGTGATACCGCGCGCGATCGCATTTCCTTTGGTATCCTCGACAATAACCACATCGCCCGCCTTGAACACACCTTCATACCGCGCGATACCCGGCAACAGCAGGCTCACATTCCCTTTTAATAGCGCCTTTTTAGCCCCGTCATCGACCGTGACCGTGCCTTTGGGCTTGGCCACGAAAATGATCCAATGCTTGCGCATGAGCAACTTTTCTTCTTTCTCAAAGAAATATGTGCCGAGCGGCTCACGATCAAGCACGATCCGGCGGATCACATTCTCGGCCTGGCCGTTGGCAATAATACACGGCACGTCCGCCGAAGACGCGATCTTGACCGCCTGGATCTTGGCCGTCATGCCGCCCTTGGAAACATTTTTGTTCTTAGCCCCACCCGCCGCGCCTTCGATCTCTTCTGTGATCGTTCGGATCTCTTTAAAAAGCTCGGTCAGCTTGCCGTCTTCTTTTTTATACAACCCGTCCACGTCGGACAGCATGATCAGCAGGTCGGCGTGCACAAGCGCCGCCACAAGGGCGGACAACTTGTCATTGTCGCCGAACTTGATCTCATCCGTCGAGATCGTATCATTTTCGTTGATGATCGGAATAGCGCCGCGCTCGAGAAGGACATCGAGGGTGTTCCGCGCATTGTTGAACCGCGTACGATCCGCAAAATCTTCCCAGGTAAGCAGGATCTGCGCGCACGCCCTGCCGCGCGCCTTGAAATAATCGCAATATAACTGCATAAGCAGTGCCTGGCCGATCGCGGCCGCCGCCTGCAACGACGGCGTATCCGAAGGGCGGACCTTTTCGTTCAAGGCACCGAGCCCGAGCGCGATCGCGCCGGAACTGACCAGCACAACGTCGATCCCCTTATCGCGCAGATCGCAGATCTGCGCCACAAGAGATCTCAGCGACGCCTCGTGGGGCTTCATCAAATGCGTTGCCAGCAGGCTGGAGCCAACTTTGACAACAACGCGCTTTAACTTTTTTGGGAATTTTCGTTCCATGTTATGCCTTTGGCAAAACAGCTACTTTCAATATCGCCAGCATCTCATCCACCAGCACCTCAAGGCCATCGCGCTCCAGGGCTGATATGTCAAATATTTTAACTCCGGGATATTCTTTACGGAAGCGTTTCATGTTTTTCTTGGCGCCGGGAAGGTCCATCTTGTTACCGACCACAATACGATGCTTATGCGCCAGAAGCTCGCTGTACTGTTCCAGCTCAAAAATGATCGTTTCATAATCTTCGAGCGGATCGCGCTCTTCGGTCCCGGACATATCGACAACCTGGACCAGGATCTTGGTACGCTCGGCATGCTTGAGGAACCGATGCCCCAGGCCCTTACCCAGATGCGCGCCTTCGATCAGTCCGGGCAAATCTGCCACCACAAAGCTTGTCGTATCTGTCTCAACGATCCCGAGGATCGGCTGTTTGGTCGTAAAAGGATAATTCGCGATCTTGGATTTGACCTTGGAAATGCTCGAGATAAGCGTCGATTTCCCGGCGTTCGGGAACCCCACGATCCCGACGTCCGCGATCACTTTAAGCTCCAGGCGAATGGTCTTTTCCTCACCCGGTGTCGGCGGCACCACCACCTTGCGGCGCTTGTTCCCAATACCGCCCTTGCCGCCGCGGGCCACAATAACGTGCTCGCCCGCTGTCGACAAATCCCGGATCAGAAGGCCTGTTTCTTCGTCGATCAGGATCGTCCCGACAGGGACTCGAAGCAGGCAATCTTTCCCGTCACGGCCGGCCGCGCCTTTACTGGTGCCGTGCCCGCCGCGCTCGGCTTGATAATGCTGATTAAAACGGAAATCCAGAAGGGTCTGAATATGCGAATCCGCAACGACTTCTATATCGCCGCCGTCGCCGCCGTCGCCGCCATCCGCGCACGGATAACGCATCCACAGGTCGCGATAATGGCTTTCACAGCCTTTTCCGCCGCCGCCTGATTTGATCTTGATCTTCGCTGTATCGACAAATGCCATAGAAAGAATACTTCTGTAAGAGCTGGTCTGTATCGGCCGCTGTCACGCCGCGTTTCGGCTATAAAATGATCAGCGGCCAGAAGTCAACCGTCAGCGGAATAATGATCCTGATACCGTTGACTGCTGTCCGCTGACCGCTGACATAATAAAAATTGTTACGTTATGCGCTGATCTTTGAAACCTTAAGCGCCGTAAGTTCCTGGCGATGGCCGATCTTCTTCTGCCAATCCTTGCGCTTGCGATATGTGAAAAACACGTCTTTTTCATCACGGAACTGGCGGATAACTTCAAAAGAAACCTTGGCGTTCTTAACGAACGGCGTCCCTACCTTGACATCCTTGCCGTCAGCGACGAGCAAAACCTCGTTCGTATCCAGCGTCTGCCCGACCTCTTTTTCAAGTTTCGGGGCATCGATCATATCGCCTTCCGCGACGCGGAACTGATAAGCACCTACCTGAACAACTGCGTACATAACTACCTCCGGTTACTGAATATTTCTTAAAGTTGCCCTATTATATGGATAAAACTGATTTTTGCCAGAACTTTCTTTTAGGCTCAATCTATCTTCACGCGCCCGCGCCCGTTGCAATAGGGGCAGACCGTAAATTTGATCGATTCAAGCGTTTTGCCCGTACGCTCCCGCGTCATTTCCACCAGCCCAAGATTGGATATCCTGTTCACTTCGGTCTTGGCCATATCGCGGACGAGCTCGTTACGCAGCGTATCCAGGACCTTCCGCTTATGCTCCTCGCGCATCATATCAATAAAATCGATCACAATAATACCGCCCATATCGCGCAGGCGCAACTGACGCGCGATCTCGGGCGCCGCTTCCATATTCACATTGAACGCCGCATCTTCGGGTGACGCCGATGTTTTATACCGGCCGCTGTTCACGTCAATGACCGTCACACCTTCCGTCGGCTCGATCACAATATGCGCGCCGCTCTTGAAATACACGCGCTGATCATAGATCTTTTCCAGCTCTGCCGAGATCTTGTGCGCTTCAAAAATATTGGCCTGGCCGCCGTAATAATGGATCTTCTTGAGCGCCGTCTTATCGATCAGCGTTTCAACATATTTATTGATCTGTTCGAATTCCTCACGCGAATCCACATGGATCGCGCTCACGTCGTCACGAAAATAATCACGGACCACGCGCCAGATCACATTGCCTTCTTTATACAGCGGCGCCGGCGCCTTTTTTTCGCGCGCGAGCTTCACGACCTTTTCCCACTTCTCGACAACATACTTGGCGTCGTTCAGCAGTTCTTTTTTACTCTGCCCGGCAGACACAGTACGGATAATAAACCCGCCCTGTTTCACAAAATCCCATTCTTTAATGATCTCACGCAGGCGCGAACGCTCTTCGGGCGCCGAGATCTTCTGGGAAACTCCAATGTGCTGATCGAACGGCATGTACACCACAAAACGCCCCGGGATCGACAAATGCGACGTGAGGCGCGACCCTTTTGTGCCAAAAGGATCCTTCTCGACCTGGACTAAAATCTCCTGCCCGACCTTAAGCGGCGCAGACTTGGGCCCCCGCGGATTGCGCCCGCGATGATCCCGGCGCGGACCGCCCTTGCCGTCCTTCCCATCCTTGCCATCTTTGTCTTCGCCCTCCGCCTTCTCTTCCAGCGCAGGCTCATCCTTCTTGATATTCAGGATCTTTTCAATGAATTTCTGGGCCAACGACGGCTGTTCAGGGGCAAAATTCTCGATGAAAGGATGGTCCGCATCCGTCAGGTACAGAAAGCCGTTACGCTCCTGCCCGATATTCACGAACGCGCCATTAATGGACGGAAGGATAGACTCGACCCGGCCTTTGTAAATATTGCCCAGAACAGACTGGTAACGGTCGAGCTCAATATAAAAATCATCGAGCTTCTTGTTGTCAACAACAGCGACACGACGTTCGCCGTCGGCGACGTGGATTATGATCTCACGCGACACACATTCTCCTTAAATTTTTAAAGGACGCCACGCCACGCGCGCCCGTACTGCAAAATCTATTTCTTGTCCGCACCCATATTCGTCATATCGAGCGAAGGGGTAATAATATGCGGCGTCAAAAAGATCAAAAGCTCTGTCTTGATCACAGTATCGTCTTTATGCCGGAACGGCGCCCCAAAGAACGGGATGTCGCCCAACAGCGGTACCTTGCTCGTGATCTTGGTCTTTTTATCCCGTATAAGCCCCGCGATCACCAGCGTTTCTCCGTCGCGGATCATGACATTGGTCTTGGCCGATTCCATGGTCAGGACCGGGACATTCGTGGCAGTGCCGCCGCCGAAATTGAACGCAACGGTTGCCGATGAATCCACGATCTCAGGCTCGATATCAAGCGTGACAACCCCTTTGCCGTTGATATGCGGCGTCACTTTAAAGGTCAGTCCGTACTCAATATACTCCCAACCGGAGATAATAAGCTTATCTTGTGTATCACTATAAGTGTATTTTGGCAAAGGATATTTATTCCCGACCTGGATCTTGGCCGGCTCATTGTCCAGCGTCACGATCCTGGGATTGGAAAGGACATTCGTATTCGTGCGGCTCTGCAGCGCATCCAGCGTCAGGCTTAATTGCGACAAGCTGAGCGTCCCGTAAGTCATCACGGACTTTGTATCGCTCAGGGCTGTCTTGTCGCCAATGGTCGTTGGATTGGCATACTGCGTCGCAGGCGCGAACTTTGTCCCGTTATTCATCCCCGTACCCCATGGGAACGTATGCGTCTGGACCGGGAACGTTGCGCTCGCGCCAAAAGACGTGGGCCACTGAAGCCCGAGGACCTCCTGGCTGTTCAGCGCTGTCTCAATGATACGCGCTTCAATGAGGATCTGCGGGGTCACGGCGTCCAGCTTTTTAATGACCTCTTCAAAAATAGCAATATTGCTGTCTACGTCGTGCACAATGATCGCGTTGGTGCGCTGGTCAAAATTGATACTGCCCCGGCCCGTCTTCATTTTATCCAGGGTCTTGACCACATCCTCGGCTTTAGAGAAATTAAGGATAAAAGTTTTCGTGGACACCGGCTCCTGGTCGGAAAGGACCTTGGCGTCTTCACGGCGCTTTTTAAGGTTATCCGTCGTGGTCACCATCAAAATGGTGCCCTTTTGCTCATAATTATATCCGTACGTGGAAAGGATCACATCCAGCGCCTTTTGCCATGGCACATCCTTGAGCTGAATATTAACAAGCCCGACCACCTCCGGCCCGGCGATGATATTCACACCACTCTTGTAGGCCAGGACCTTAAGCACGTTCTTGATATCGGCATCGCGAAAGTCCAACGTCACCAGGCCGGCTTTCGACATATCCATTTCCATGACCGCAGGGGTGGCTTCCGGCTCGGCCTTCACTTCCTGCGCCGGAGCTTCCGCGTTAACCTGAACAGCCGGTGCCGCAGCCTCGGCATTAACCTGGGCTGCCACGGCCGCATTTTCAGCGAAAACCCGAACGGGCCAAGCCGCCAGCAGACATACCATGAACAACGGGATGGTCCATTTCCTGACCATGTTACTCCTCCTTTTTTAACTGAAGGACAGACGTTTGCCCATCCTTGACAAGAATCACGCGGTTCGCCTCGATCTTCTGGACCATATAAATACCAAATCGCTTGCCTTCTTCCACGATCGCGCCGTTAATGATCGCGATCCGGCCTTTTCCGTCGGAAATTATCCCCTCGAGCATCATTTCGGAAACAGCGAAATTGGAATCATAATTCACAATAGCGCCGCCGGACGTGACCAGCGGCCAGAAAGGGTCCCTCTGGGCATGGTCCTGATACGCGAAATCAGCCGCGTCGATGGCGGGCTTCGGGATCGGCGCCGCAACAGGCGCGGGCTGAGCCGCGCCGGATGCCGCAGGCTTTTGCGCCGCCGGCGCCTGTGCCAGCGCCGCCGTTGCGATAAACATCATAATAAGGGACAATGCCGGTTTTTTCATTTTTCAACAATAATGATTTTCATCAACATCGTAGCCTCATGCTTCTGAGGATCGATCTCATTCGCCACAAGGCTGAACTCCTCAAGCTTCCAGAAAACCCTCTCGCGTTCCAGCCTGTTCATGAACTTCCCGAGATTATGATACCCGGCGCGCGCCTTGATCAGGATCGGCACGCTGTAATATTTCCCATCCTCGGCGGTGACCAGGAGCTCCTGATTGCTCTGATGCGGGACAAGCTGATCGATCTTGATCCCGTAATCATTCGCGAACGAGGAAATATTCTTAAGCACGACGGGAATGGCATCCTTCGGATTCACCATGCAGTCAAAATTCTTTTTTTCAAGCTTCGCGATCTCAAGCTGTTTCTGAAAAAGCGGCAGGCGCTGATTGTTCGTGACCAGGGTTTCAATATCCGCCCTGGCCTCTTCGATCTTTTTGTTGATCCCGCCGATGCCCGCCAGCTGCGGCCCCAGAAGAACGGCCGCATCAATGGCCACCACCACCCCGATCGCGCACACGAGGATCGCGTACACATATTTGGCTTCCAGGGTTTTTAATTTTTCAAGTATCGGATCCATAATCTTATCTCTGTTTCGCTTTCAGCGTAAAATCCGCGATCGAAAGCGCAGACCCTTCCCGCCGCTGGATCGAATCCACATCAAGCCCGAAGAAATAATCGCGAATGCTCGACTTTTCCTTAAGCGTTGCCACAAAATTATTCGCAATGATCATCTCGTTCCTGGTCTTGGAAACTGCGCTGCCCGAGATGGTCAGCAGGCCCTTCTCATACGCGATCTTCCGGATCCACACACCCTTGGGCACGGCATCCGCAAGGTCATTGAGCACACGGGCCCATCCCGCCCCGCGGGCATTGGAAATGGATTTTACCGCATTCATTTTTCGCTGCAGCAGGCTTGTCTCGGCCGTGATCCTGTCATACGCGGTTTTAATCTGCGCCATAGACGTCCATTGGGCCTCAAGGACCTTGTGATGCCCGATCTGAAAC
>JADFWS010000085.1 GCA_015234065.1 Candidatus Omnitrophota bacterium | reverse complement strand
GGACGTTTTTCAGAAATGCCCAGCTTCTTTTTCATATCCAATGTTGTATGCCCGCCAAAGAGCGCCTGATCTCCTTTACTCCGCAAACGAGCAAAACCTTCCCCATCAACACCCCGCTCATAAACAACTCCAGATAACTCTGACTCTGTATCCGCAAGTTTTTCACGCGCCTTTAAACGCTCAACGAGCGCAATACGCTCCTCCAACAATTCCTGTTTACGCGTTTGAATGGCAAAATAACTCTGAGCAAAAGCGATCTGTTCTTTTCGTGGATCGCCATTTTGGGCAATGAGATATGCGGCATAACGCGTAACCATCATATCCTGAATATCTTTACTGGCCTCCTTGGGCATGGGTATCGTTTTGTTGACGTCAACAAAATGATCGGCAATAAGCTGCCCCGACTTCAAGCAGGATGTTTTTGCCTTATCAATAACCAGTAAGAAATTTCGCCATTCCGTATAATCCAACAACCTTTGCAAATCCCGGGCCATCCAGTATTCAACACCATTTTGTACATAAGCAGATTCTTCAAACGTCTTATTCAATTGAACAATTACTTCAGTCTTCATGTCGATCACCTTAACTTTTAGATTTCATCCAAACAATAAATTTTGCATATAATCAACATACCACACAAAAGTGTGTATATCAATGTTTTAGAGCCTCTTCCGATTCTGCTCAACCTTCTGACCATACTCATACCTCTTCATAATCAGGTCCAGAACGGTCGTGACATACTGAAAAAGCTCGCTATGCTTCCTATAATCAGCGTTAGCAATGAAATCCACCCTGTTAGCCGACAAAAGGCGTTTGCAGGTCTCCAGGCCCTTCTGGTGACGCGCACGATACACCGCAATCGAATGCCCCCCACTTTTCTTCGTAAGCGTCATTGCCGGCACATCCGTCAACCCATCCCCAACATAAATGATGTTCTCAAACGGGATCGGCCGGTCCGCCTCAGGCATATGCTGATTGATGTCCTCGTTGAGCTTCTCAAGACCCTTATTGATCCGAAACAGGTACTGTGTCTTAATCGTATCCGTAATAACGACCTTAGGGAATGTTGGCAAACCGCGTTCATCGTAGTGATATTCAGATGCGAAGATATTATGAAACTCCTTACGGATCGAAATGCCCTCCAGGATCTCCTTAAGACCCGCTGAAACAATATAGTGACGAACCTTCATCCGGCCTTTTGAGGCCTTTTGAACATACTTGGTTACTTCTTTGAAGTAAGCCGGGACGCCAGGAAAGTAGTCGATCTCCTTGCCGCTCTTCCTGAAATACTCGCGAGTCATCCCTGTCTTGCTCTTCTCGGCCAGTTCCTTGGTCATGCGCATCCAGACAAGGCTCTTCTCCGCATTGTCGCGCTCAGCCTCACGATCAAGCTGCTTCCAGAAGATCTTCGAATCTTTAACCCCCAAGTCCCGCAGAATTGTGTACTCCTGCATGCTTTTTGGAGATAGAGTGCCGTCGAAGTCGTAGACCAAGGCAATGGTGTTCTTCATATAAGTTTTACCTGCATTTATTAAACCTTAAAAGTCTCACCCATCAAATCCTCTATACTTCTTCTTTATCAGCAGCCGGCTCAGCTTCTGCGACAGCTCCTCGTGAATATAATCCCCCAACGACCAATATTGAAATTGAACACGGGAAGAAAAGATGGCCTCGATCTTCTTTACCGCTGAGGCATGCGCTAGCCCTGTGGTTGTGTGGTCGGTCACAACAACAACTGTTCTTGCGGCAGGCCTGAGCTTGAGCACCAAATCGATCGTCCCTGTATAATCTGTATTTTCAGGGATACCCGTAACATCTTTTCGCCCGTCAAGCATTGACACATCAAAATCATTGATCGCCGAAAACACAACCGGGACTTTGGGGAAAAGCTCATCCCGATATTTTCTCAGGAATTCAAATGCATCATTATCGCTCGCAAAAATGACATCAAAAGAAATATTTTTGTAACTCTCATGCAACCAGTCTTTGAAGCGCAGGATATGCCCATCGCTATATGGAATGCGCTTGAGATCCATGAACACCGGGTAGGTCTCGACCGAAGGGGCCCCGCGGCAAAATGCATCATCGATCCCCTGCTGGACACTATCCGTCCAGATATAGCCATGATGAAACGACTGAAGGACAAGAACGCGCCGGGGATTCTGTGCCTGCGCACCAGCGGCGCGCCAGCCGGCAAAAAATAAAAAAGCAAGCAAACTGACGATCAGAAACCGCAGGAAGGTGTTCCCGTTCTTCACGCCCATCGCTATTACCAAAAAAGAATATTTTATCCGGAGAATTCAGTACACACATGACAAACGGCGCGCGACATAAATTCTATTTAGTTCAATAATACTACTATTTCCAGTAATTGAGGACGAATTATTTCGGGGGGTCCCCCTACTTCAACATGACAAAGAAACCGGGGGGGGATTTAATTTTTCTTGGGGAAGGGAGTGTCCTCGTTTTTCAACTTCTCAAGCCTGTTGCTTGGCGGCGCCATGAGCTCCTGAAAATCAATAACGCTGTCAAAAACCTCCGCCCAACGATTGAAGTCAAGCGGAGGTTTCGAATTAAGACTTCTGATACTTCTACCCCTTTGCCAGGATGCCCTCGGCAGAAGTTGTTTCCAATCCCAAGATCGGCAATGGACTCTGAATCGGGACGATCCGAAAAATGATTCCTTCGACACCAGCAAAGTTGCCTTTCTGAAATTCAGCAACCATGTCCGGCTCAAACTTCATTTCAATACCACGCCCCTCTTTACGGACATCCAAACCCATGTTCTTGGCATTTAAATCAATACCACCATTCGCACCGCTCATTGCCGCATCACGCAAAAGAGTCGTTTCACCAAGACGCGAAAGGGCATCTAATGCCTTCAACATGCCTTCCTTGCCGACAGATCCAGTGCTCTGCAAAGCCCGACGATATGCCGACATAATAAGCGGCTCAGCCTTTGCGACTTCCGCTTTAACGTCGATATTTACGTTATTAAATATCTTTGCGACAATTATCTGATCCCTTGCTTGCTGTTTTAATATCCGCGCCCTATCGACAACGGCCTTTACAGAGATTTCTCCGCCCAAGAGAACGTTGTTGGCGATACGAACGGTCACGCCATCAAAATCTTTTTCAATATTCTCCAGAAGTTGATTTTCTGTGATCGATTGAAGCAACAGCGCTTCTTTCAAAGATTGAGGTATATCTGAAAAGGAAATCATGCGATACTTCAATCCGAAAAAAATGTCCTCGATGACACCTTCAATACTTTCCGAAGCAATTGCCACCGCGCCCTCCTGCGACATTTGATCCGTCTTTGCAATATCAAAATTCAAAAGATCCCGAATCAAATCTTCCGGGAGATTAAATCCATCCTGCTGTAAAAGGCTTACTAAATGGCTCTTGCTATTATAGCCACTTTCTAGAAGCACCTGTTTTAACTGGCTTTGCATCGTGATATGCCTAAAGGGGAAGGCTCCATAATCATGCACTAACCCTATAAAAAACGCTCTCGGCGCATTAAGGCCCAAACGGGAGGCTACTTCACTCGCAACTTTAGCCGTGCGAATATCATGCCTGACAACGGAGATTTCCTTAATATGCTTTCGTTCAGCATCAACACCCATACCAGTAAACCCGAGAATATCAGAAAGCCTTTGAAAATTTTGAGTCGCTTGAACGCGAGAGCTTGCCTTCTGAAAGTCTGCAGAAATATCCAGCCCCATGTTCTTGACATTAAGATCACTACCACCAGGCGCCATCGCACGATCTCCTTGCGACGCGCTTGACGCAGATTTTATGGCGATCTCTCGAGGAGCATCAAGGCCTTTCTTTAAGTTTGCTGTCATTGCCGCATCTGCGGCTAATCCAACTTCTGTAACAACATTTTCAAATACTTTCAACAGACGACCTCTCAGCTCCTCTCGTTGATTATATCCATACGTCGATTGAAAACTTAAATGCCAACTCGAAAGAGCTAATACATCAGATTCCCTTCGCGTCGCATCTGACGCTAAAATTTGTTTTATATTCTTCCAATCTGCCTTTGTTTCAGCGTGTTGAACTGACGCGCTCAATTTTCCTAGCATATCCCAAAGGGCGTTATAAACATTGCCCGCTCTTGTCTCAGAATATGTAGGCGGTTCAAACTGCCGTATAATTTCTTGCCCCTGCAAAATCAGATCTCCGACATTTTTCTTTATATCCGTTGCATACTCTGAATTGGATTTTCCAGCTACTTGAACAGATGCCATAGCCAAATCACCGTCTTTCAACGGCGCGTCGTCACGCGACTGCTCATGAGCGATTGTCAAATTTTCGCCGAGACGAAGCCGCATTCTTTCTCCACCTGAGAAATACTTGCGCGGCATTGGTTGGTTGCTAACCATATTCATGTCTTCTTTTATGTAGTTAAACACACCTTTCTTGTAGGCCTGCAAATACTGATTATAAATTTTTTCCTTAACCGCCGGATCATCCGACAACACGCCAGCCGTCTTTCCTTTATTACTATAAACCTGATTAAGAAGCGCATCTTTAAGGGCAATCTTGTACCATGACGCCAAGATCATTGAATAAAACATCTGGCGTAACGGCGCAAAGTTCTGCCCTTCGTTAACCTCTTTCTCAATTTCAGGAATCACGATCTCGCGGATGATCTGGGAGGCAACTGTATGCGCCTTGTTATCCTCGACGATACTCTTCTGGCTGGCCGCTGTCTGTTTTTCGAGCGCCACATAATCTTCTTCCAGCATGACCTTCAAATGCGCGCCAACAACATACCCTGTGTTATTGCGCTCCAAAACCTTTGCCTTATCCGCCACAATCCATACTTTATTGAACGTATCCACCGGAACATCCGTAGAGCCGAACTGCTCTTGAGCCTTGGCATAAACCCTGTCCCAAAACTTCTTACCTAATTCTTTCTCGGGATATATGAGGGAAGCCGTTAATTGCTTGAGAATATAATCCTGCGCCAACATGTCACGGCCCAATTCCGTCTTGCCCAGCTCCTCTGTGATCATCCTGTCTTTTTCATACGGCGACAAATTGACCCAAAGATCATCTTCCTTAATCGTGAGCGAAGCCAAGAAATATTTGATGAGTTTCCGGGATTCTGTCTTAAATTCGGGGCTATCAACCCTGAGCCCGGACTTACCAGTATCAAGAATGAAATCAAAAAGAAGCGGATTCTCGGGATGCACTTTAATCCCCTTGACCATGACGGGCATGTACGCCGGGCTAGTCAAGACCATCGCCCCCGGTGCGGGAAGATTGAACGACTGCGCGTAAGCGCGAGGCGGGATCACGGCAGAAGCAATAAAGCTAACAATGATCCAGCTTGAAATTAACCGAAAAGTTACCGTCTTTTTTAAATCATTCATATTCGCTTTACCTTATATACGTAAAACATAACATATTTCGCAAAGGCATGCCAATTTAAGGCTTGCCTTTTTACCATCAACGTCCTGCAAAACGGCATAAAAATAATAGGGACACATGTGCCCCTATTATTACAAGAAACCATTAAGAATGAATTGAGTATTTTGTTCATAACGCGCCCTCGAGACGGAGTTCGCCTAAGTGTCAATGTTTCATTTTAACAACTTTTTATCTTGCGGCAATTTCTTGTAATTTTCTCTGCTAATAACTTTCTTACCGCTCTTGCGCTCAAGTTCTCTTCTCGCATTGCCCGCAACAGCCCCGCCCTCAAAGGCGGCTTGTTTATTTTCAACAAACCCCTGAGCATCTTTATTAATGGCGATCTCTTTAGTTGAAGCCTCGCCGAGCATTGAAAAGATAAGCTCAAGATCGGTCATGTGATCGCGTAGATTTTCACGCTTGAGCCCTTTATGCTTCTTATACGCTGACGGCGTCATTTCAAAGGTTGCCTTTGATATTTCCGCAGTCAATATCTCATATTCTTTCTGCTCCTTGATACCACGCTTGTGCCACTGATCGGTCAACTCCTCGCGGATCGCGATCCCGCGCATCCGCCTTTCAATCCAGTCTTCACTATAGCCCTTGGCCTTATATAAAGCCCGAGTCCTCTTTTGAGCTAATTCAGGGTTTTCGATCTCTTGAATTCTCTCATAACCGACTTTAGCCAGCCATCGTTTAAACGGCTCCGCTTTGGCTGATGGGATCGACTGAATAATACGGAAAACCGCCTCCGTATTCGCACAAAGCATCCGCTGCTTGCCGCCTGAAGTCTGAACAGCAAGGGTATGTACAATTTGTACCCACCCTTTGGCAAGTTCTTCATCCCGCTGTTTCATTCTTTGGATGTATTGCTTAGGGTCATTCGAATCGGTCAAAGCCAGAACAACATCCTCTACAACAAAAAACCATTCATTATTATGAATGGTTTTACGAATTTCCCGTTTTCTGAAGATAGCGATCTTGGTCGTGACTATTTCTTTATCCATGCTTTCACTTTTCGCTACTGGCTACCCTGGCTGTTGAGCAGCCAGGGTTCGCCTGAGCGTCAATAACAACGGAGAAGGAGGGATTCGAACCCTCGGACCCAGTTTCCCAGGTCAACTTCTTAGCAGGAAGCTCCAATCGGCCACTCTGGCACCTCTCCATGACAACAGCACTGCACGCTACTTACATCTTTTCTTCTTAAAAAATGCGCTCACGATCGCCGCACATTCAGACTCCAAAATCCCGCCTTCAACATCAAAATGATGGTTCAGCTTTTCGATCCTGGGAATATTCACCACCGACCCGCACGCCCCGGTCTTGGGATCGCGCGCGCCAAAAAAGACTTTTTCTATTCTTGAAAGAACAAGCGCTCCGGCGCACATCGAACAAGGCTCGATTGTAACATACAGCACACAATCCTGCAACCACTTGGACGAAAGATGGTTCGTCGCCTGGGTGATCGCGATCATTTCCGCATGCGCGGTCGGGTCTTTCAACATCTCGATCTGATTATGCGCGCGGGCAATGATCTCCCGCCCGTGAACAATGACGGCACCCACCGGCACCTCATCAATATCGGCCGCCCGCCCGGCCTGTTTTAAGGCCTCGCGCATCATGGCTTCGTGGAACGTGTAGTCTTCGATAGAAGAGATCATAAAGAAAAAGCCGGCGCTCATCACGCCGGCGGATAGTTAAAAAGAACGCGCCCTGTAGGAGTCGAACCTACAACCTTCTGATCCGTAGTCAAATGCTCTATCCAATTGAGCTAAGGGCGCAAATGTGTTTCAATTCTACACAAATGTTTGAAGAATACAAGATTATTTTTAGCATAGATCCGGCTACAAAACTACGCTGCCTTGTTTTTACCCGATTCATAGAATATACTTGATCGTTCCCTGACGAATAAAACA
>JADFWS010000084.1 GCA_015234065.1 Candidatus Omnitrophota bacterium | reverse complement strand
GGATACGTTTGGAAAGTATCCGCAGGAGGCGTTCGCGTATAGCCTTGAGCACGCCGTCGAGTTTTCAAAAGCGTTCCTGGAGAAAAATCCTCTGCCCGGGACAGCTGATCGCTACGCGCTTTCCAAACTTATTGCCGAACGGGTCGTGTTGCAGTACGAGCAGAGTATTGTTTTGAGGCTTTGGCATGTGTACGGAAAAGGTGATGACACGAACAGGCGGATACCGACGCTGATCAGAGAACTGACGGATCCCGAAAAACAGGCAGAGCCTCTGCGTATTGTGAGAGAAAAGATCGCATTTTGTTCGCAGGATCGTGCTGTAGAAGCGCTTGTTAATGCGGCCCGGATTAGTATGCCCAAAGAGGGCCGGATCATCAATGTCGCGGGCGATACGCTTATCGATACGGTTGATGTTGCCCGCATGCTTAAGCGTTTGTTGCATGCAAAGCGCACCATCGTTGAAGGGAGCGGGCAAGCGATTCCGGAGCTGCATATTTCCAATGACGCGGCTAAAGAAATTCTTGGTATCGTCCCGTCGGATGTGCCGTTGGCTCGAGTGTTAAAAGACGCTGTCCGTTGGTTTTTAAAGGAAGGCCTTCTTGTGAAAACGCGAACGCCTCCGATGGTGGGTCACAATGCGGCTCCGCCGTCAAACCCGGCGATGAGCACAGACAAAAAGAGCGAAGCGCCTTTGTTAAGCGCAAAGGATAAAAAGTTGTTGCTCGAGGGCGAGGCGTTGATATGGGAAATTGTTAATGTGAGCCGAGTAGGCTATTTCAGGCAAAAGTCTTTTTATGCCAGTGAATTTATTGATGGGGTGAGCGGCGGATGTAATGCGTTGCTGGGTTTTTTTAAAATGACGGCTCATGGGATGGTCACAGGAACGAATGAGGATCTAAGCCGGGTATTTCAAGGCATCACGAATGCCCTGGCTGTTGTGCATGATGAAAAGTATCGCCAGCAGTGGTTGGGCGATCATGCGGATAGGTTTAAGCCAGAAGGAACGGCCTGGCTTGAGAAAGACGGGCAGGAGCTAAAAGATCTGGAAAATGTTTGAATGCCAATTTGCCCAGGATCCGGGAAATCATGGGGATCGTTTATAACGACATTGCTCATCGGCCCGGAATGATTTCTGTTAACGCGGAAGAAGGAAAGCCGTTTAACCCGAATATTTTCTGGAAGTTTCCGAATTACAACGATGCCATGACAACTCCGACGCCGGACGGGCCCAGGTATTCCGCGCACAAAAAATATTTTTCAGGAATCACCGGGGCGGTCGGGATGGCGGTGCTGGCTATGGTTGGCGGCACGCTTCCGGTGGAGGCTTTTGCCCGGGGAGAAGGCCGGGCGCTAAGGCGTACAGGGCTGCCGTCGGAAGAGTATGTCGCGCCGAATATTGTTGAGAAAGCGTGGATGCTGGCTCACGTCTATTTGTTGAGAAAACATTATTCTGACGAAGTGCGGGATAAGGTGTTTGACGGCGTTTCTGAAAAGTTTTATACATATATGATTGACCGCCTTGATGAAAACTTTACGTATAAGGATTTTCTGTCTATTTTCAAAAAGGTCCTTGCGGAAACGCCGGTTGTTACGCCTGAAGCGCTGGCAGATGGCAAGGTCGGGCTTTTAAAAGAAGATCAGGCCTGGTTCGATCTGTGGAATTTGGAGCTGTCGTTTTATTTGTATCAGATGGCGATGGGGCATTTAGAAGAGCGTTTTGGCAGTATGAAAGAATTCGTATTGTTTTTTGAGCGCGGATTTCCAGATGGGATCGCCGCAAAGATGCGCACGGAGTCTCCCGCGGTATATGCTCAATGGAAGCGCATGTGTTTTTCAGGATACAGGCCAACACCAAAACGGCCGACCTACGCAACGTTAAAGCCGCATGGCGATGCGATACGCCAACAATGGGCGAATATTTTATCCTCGTATCGTGGCGTGCCGTTTCAGGAGGCCTACACCGCGCTGACAAACCCGTCGGTAATCGCCGCCGCAAGAGCAGAACTTTTTGATTCTTTATCGCCAGCGCAGGAAAATAAGCCCGTAGTATCTGGCCCCGGCGGTATTGACCTGACCGCGGACAGGATGGATCCTGTCACGACCAGTTCCGGCACAAACATCCAATTTAATATTGATTCAGCCCAGCTTGCAGAGATGCAAAGCGCCTCGGGCATCACGCCCGTCATTATCAACATCCAGCCCATGACCGATTTTAATGCCTTCTTTGAATTAAAATCGTAGGGGCGACCCGCCGGGTCGCCCGTCCTTGCCAACAGCGCTTGGAGTGATGGGGTTTAAGGTAAATGACCACGATCCAGCGCGGCTGGTCCGTTCTTTGGGCGTTTTACCTGACCAGATTATCTACGCCGCAGAACGGGCGCTATGTCTGCATTTGGCCCTGGATCCTGCCGCGCATTCGTAAAACCAGAAATACCACACATATGGGCGCACTTTCTTCTTGACCCTTCTATAGATGGAAGTATAATATTTCTACGTTAATCAGCAGGAATACAGGGAGTTTTTATGGCACAAGAAATTACAAAAATAGCTGTTTTCAAGGGTAAAGATGTTCGTCGGATTTTGGTTAATGATGTGTGGTGGTTTTCGGTCGTTGATATTTGTGGTGCGTTGACTGATAGCCTGGCCCCAGGAGCATATTGGAGAAAATTAAAACAACGTTTAACTGAAGAGGCTCAGCAACCCGTGACATTTTGTCACGGGTTGAAATTACCTGCGCCAGATGGAAAGCTACGCGAAACAGATTGTGCTAGCACTGAAGGAGTGTTCCGACTTATTCAGTCTATCCCCTCGCCTAAAGCTGAGCCCTTTAAGCGCTGGTTGGCGCGCGTCGGAAAAGAGCGTTTGGACGAAATAGAGAATCCAGAACTTGGGATGCAGAGAACAGCGGCTATTTATGAGAAGAAGGGTTACCCCAAAGAATGGATCGAAAAACGTTTGCGCGGAATCGCTGTGCGGAAAAAGCTGACAGATGAATGGGATGTACGTGGTGCTGAAAATGATAATGATTACGCTATTCTCACTAATGAGATCATGCTGGGTGCGTTTGAGTTTACGGTCGCGGGTCATAAAAAACATAAAGGTTTGAAAAAGGAAAATCTTCGAGATCATATGACTGATCTCGAGTTGATCATTGCCATGCTTGGTGAGGCGGCTACAACGCATATTACGCAAGACCGGGATTCTTGCCATATGCCCGCACTTCAGAAAGATGCCAAAGATGGCGGGGCTATTGCAGGCAGGACCAGGAAAGACATCGAATATCACACGGGTGCAAAAGTGGTGTCGCAAAAGAATTTTCTGTCAGGTAAAAAAGAAAGAATTTGAAGCTTAATATCGGTTCGATAAAAACTTAACGCTGTGCATGGCCGCCTCTGCGTGCGATTTGCGCATTGTTTTCCCCGTTCGCCCCATGTCAAAGAACGTCACTCCTTGTCAGTATCCACAATTAAAAGCGCTGTCAAGGCGTGAAAAAAAATATCAAACTTTTATTGACGCATGTGATTTGCTCCGTTACATTAAAAACCGACATGCACACTATCTTGTGCGTGGCGTTCTGAGTGTCGCTATATATTGTTATCAACAATAAAAGGGGAAACCTATGGAACAGCATGGTCATCTCATGACGATCGATGAGGTCGCGGGCTACCTGCGTGTGAAAAAGCGCACCGTCTACGACTGGGTGAAGAAGGGCAAGATCCCGGCCATGAAGACCGTGGGCCTGTGGCGTTTCCGCAAAGAACGCATTGATTCGTGGCTCGAGCAGGAAAGCGAAACGCCTGTAAGCTGATATTAATGTTCCATTATCGCAACGGAGCGATCTAAATGTATTTCAAGAAACTGGAGATCTTCGGGTTCAAGTCGTTCGCGGATCGCACGATCCTTAACTTTGAGCCTGGCATTACGGCTGTCGTCGGGCCTAATGGTTGCGGCAAGAGCAATATTTTTGATGCTATCCGCTGGGTGTTGGGCGAGCAGAGCGTGCGCCAGCTGCGCGGTGGCGCCATGGAAGATGTTATTTTCAATGGCACAGACACGAAACTTGCGCTGGGGTTCGCGGAAGTGAGTGTGACATTTGCCAATGAATCACGGGTGTTGGCCATTCCGAGCGACGAAGTGATCGTGACCCGCCGTTTGTTCCGTTCAGGCGAAAGCGAATACCTCATTAATAAGGACGTGGTGCGTCTCAAGGACATTGCCGAGCTGTTCATGGGCACGGGTGTCGGTGCGGAAGCGTATTCGCTCGTTCAGCAAGGTAAGGTTGACCTTGTTGTGAGCGCCAGGCCCGATGACCGCCGCATGATCTTTGATGAGGCCGCCGGCATCACGAAATACAAAACCAAGAAGCGCGAAGCTACGAACAAGTTGAAGGAGACCGATGATAACCTGTTGCGCCTCAACGACATTGTCGTCGAGGTAAAACGCCAGATCGGCTCGATCGAGCGCCAGGCGCAAAAGGCACAGAAGTATAAGGCTGAGTTTGAAAAGTTGAAGGGGCTGGAGCAGATCTTTGCGTTCTGGCAGATGAATGAGTTTGATCGCGACAAAGCCGCGATCCAGGCGCTGTTGGCCGAGATCGATGGCAAAGAAGGCGAGATCACGACGGGCCTTGTGGAATACCGCCAGGTCGTGGAACGCGAGAGCCTGGTCCTTGAAGAGCTTGAATCCAAAGTTCAGGAAGTACGCGAACAGGACTTGAAGTTTGAAAGTCAGTTGGAGCTTAATAACCGCCAGATCGGTTTTAATGAAGAGCGTGTGTTGAATATCGATCAGAACGAAAAACGTATTGTTGAGAAGAAGGCACAGCTCGTCGAAAAATGCCGCCAGTATCAGGAAAAGATCGAAGAGCTGGAGCGCATGCTGTCGTCCTTCAAGAATGATATGGATCGCACGGTGACGGATCTGGACGGCGCGCGCAGTATGCTTACCCAGGTATCTGCCCTTATTGAGGAATATCAGCAGACGATCAAGGCCGACGAAGAGAATATCCTTACGCTCACGGCGCGTCAGATCGCGATCAATAATGAGTGCACCGAGATCATGAAAGAAAGCCAGGGGTATCTGGCCCGCCGCCGCCGTTTAGACGTCGAGCAGGCCAAGGTCACGGCTGAAAAAGAAGAGCTGGAAAAGAAACTTCAGGGCCTGTCGCAGGGCTTAAGCGAGATCCTTGCCCGCCGTGCGAAATTGGAAGCGGATCTGGCGTGCGAAAAATCCAGTTTAGCGGCACATCATGAAGCGCTGAACGGCCTGAATGCGTCGATCGACCGCCTGGAGAAAAAGAAGCTGTTCCTTATTTCACAAAAAGATTTTATTGAGAAATTGCAGATCCAGTATCAGGACATCCCGGACCCGGTCATTACCGGACGGTTCCTGAGTTCTGTAGCGCCGACGGAGAAACAGAGCGGCGTTATCGGCAAGGTGAAGACCGTGCGCCATGTCGAGGCCGCTCAGTACGAGAGCCTGAAGGCGCATCTGGAGAATCTTGAGGGCGACGGCCTGTATGAGGTCATTTGCGAGACCAAGTTCATTGAGCTCGATCCGCTGCTTTTGGCCGAGGAGATCAGCCGTATCGAAGAAGAGGTGAAGGGGCTTCTTTGGGAGCGCGATGCCAAGGTTGTTCTCGTCGCAGAGCAGTCGCGGATCATTGAGCGCATCCAGCAGGAGATGCATATTGAAGACCGGCGCTTGTCGGTCTGTGAAGCCCAGCAGAATGATATCGGGCTTGAAGCGCAGAAGCGGATCCAGGAGCTGGAAACCGTTCTCCTGGAGATCAGCGAAGCAGAAGAGGGCCTTATCCGCCTCGGTGCCAGCGAAACGCACCTGAAGGGTGAGCTTCAGTCGGTGAATGATGAGATCACGCGCGCGCGTGAAGAGATCCGCGGCCGCCTGGAAATGATCACGGAAAAGCGCAAAGAGCGCGAAGACGCGGCCGTTCTTGTGGCGCAGGTGGAATCTGAAATGGGTTCCATGAAGGAACGCGAAAAGTCCTGGCAGGAAAATTTAAAGATGTTCCAGGATGGCATGAACGGCTATCTGGAAGAGCTTCAGCGTTTGAATGAAGAGTCGTCCTCGTTTGGCGCCCGTCGGGAGCAGTACCATCAGGAGATCGACGCGCTGTCTTTGGCGATCGAAGAAACGCGGGTTGCGCGCGAAGCGTTGCGGGAAACGCTATCTCGCCATGAAGCCGAAGAAGAGGATGTCGCTCAACGCCTGACGAGTATCCGCACCCAGATCCTGGGTATGGAAAAAGAGCTGGCCGATAATCGCGATCTTGTCCACGACAAGGCCATGAAGGTTCAGCAAATTGATTTTCAGACGCAGGCCGTGAAAGAGCGGATGCTGCAGAGATATAATATTGACCTGAGCGCGGTTGTGATACCGGAAGAAGCCGCTACAGCCGAAGGCGTGGCTCCGGCGGAAGCCGTGGCACAGCCCGAGATCAACATCGAGGCTTTACGCGAAGAGATACAGATGCTGTCCAAGCGCTGTGACGGGTTTGGCGCGGTTAACCTGGTCGCGATCGAAGAGTTTGAAGAGCTCAAGGCCCGTTATCAGTTTTTGACCAAACAGCAGGCCGACTTGCTTGAAGCCAAGGTGATGCTTGAGCAGACCATTCGCAAGATCAACCGGACGACCCGAGAGATGTTCATTGAAACCTTTACCAAGGTCAATGAGCAGTTCAAGGTGTATTTCCGGATGCTCTTTAACGGTGGTGATGCCCAGCTGATTCTGATCGACCCTGAAAATGCGCTTGAATCCGGCATTGAGATCGTGGCGCGCCCTCCGGGGAAAAAGCTTCAGACGATCAGCCTTATGTCTGGTGGCGAAAAGACCATGACCGCGATCGCCATGATCTTTGCGGTGTTCAAGGTGAATCCCAGCCCGTTTTGTGTCCTCGACGAAATTGACGCGGCGTTGGATGAGGCGAATGTTGATCGTTTTGCGGCGGTCCTCAAGGAGTTTGCCAAGATCGCGCAGTTCATTGTGATCACGCATAATAAGAAAACAATTGCGCATGCGGATGTGATGTACGGCATCACCATGCAACAAACTGGCGTCTCTAGAGTGGTGTCGGTCAAGTTTTCAGATAAGAAAGAAGCGGCAGTGGCAGGCAGTATTGCGGCCGAACCGGAAGCGGCGCCTGTGGTTGAGGTGAAGGCTGAAGAACAGGCCTCTGCGCTAGAACAAACCGACCCTAAAATGCAGGAAGAACTGGCAGCCGTATAATTTTTTCGAGCCCGTTTTGATAGTTGTTGCAACTTGTTTAAAGCCAAGGGCTTATGCTCTTGGCTTTTTTATTTGCTGCGGGAGCGCTTCCTTGACACTGCTTTTGGCGGGTGTTATACTTTAGCACATTTAATTTCATCAATAGCAGATACTTATGCACTTCTTAAAAAGTTTGAACTGGGTTGATCTTCTCGTTTGCGCGCTTTTG
>JADFWS010000083.1 GCA_015234065.1 Candidatus Omnitrophota bacterium | reverse complement strand
CCGGGCAAACGGCCGGAAAAATAGCGCGACGTCCTCGGCAACAAAATGGATCTGCAAATATCAATTCTTTCATAGTGCTAAACATTTACCATTCTTTCTCAAAAAAAACAGAGAAACGCCGCCGTTTAGCAAGGCTTTGCCATTTTGTTAAAAGGATGACACCTTATTTTCCAAAATACGTTTCAAGGCCTTTCTGATCCGGCTTCATGGCTTTCTCGCCCTTGCGCCAATTCGCAGGGCAAACCTCGCCGTTATTCTCGAAGAATTGCAGGGCATCCACCATGCGCAGCGCCTCATCCACGCTTCTTCCCAAGGGCAGGTCATTGACGACCTGATGACGGACGATCCCTTCTTTATCGATCAGAAAAAGCCCGCGATACGCAATGCCGCGGCTTTCAACCAGGACGCCATAATCCGCTGCGATCGTTTTATTCAGGTCAGACACTATCGGATACCCGACCCCTTCGATCCCGCCGCGGGCACGCGGCGTTTTAAGCCAGGCCAAATGGCTGAAATGCGAATCCACACTCACTGCCACGACCTCCACGCCACGCTTCTTGAACTCTTCGAGCTTGTCCGAGAACGCGTGCAATTCTGTGGGGCATACAAACGTAAAGTCGAGCGGATAAAAGAAAAGAACAATATGCTTTCCCTGAAATTGGGCCAGAGAAAACCCTTCCATGACCCTGTCCCCGAAAACAGCTACCGCTTTGAAATCAGGTGCTTTCTTACCTACCAAAACTCCTCCCATATAACCTCCTTGTACCGATTAAAGAATGTGCCTTGATAAAGCGCAGGGCCCGCGTATTTCCTTTCATTATGTTTGTCGTATCCGCGCTTGCGAAATGACAAACTTTCCGCTATCGTGGAACATATGCGTAAAAAGATCCTGCTCATCATCGCGATCATCGCGGTCATTGTTACAGGCGGACTGTATTATATCAACAAGGTCCTCCTGCCGGTCCACATTAAAGGCTTGATCCTAAAAGCCGCACAGGAACAGCTGAACCGCAACGTCACGCTCGACGAACTTCATTACAACCCGCTGGACGGCCTGGTGCTGGACAACCTGAAGATCTACGCCAAGGACAAACCTGAAGAAACATGCGTGGACATAAAACGCGTGGCTGTCCAGATACTCTTTCCAGCGTTGCTTCAAAAAAAGGTCGTCCTGACATCTGTGCGCATTGACACGCCCGTGATCAAGCTCGTGCGCTATGAAAAAGACCTGTGGAATTTCAATGACCTGCTGCCGAAAGCCGCGGCCCCGGAAAATGCCAAACCGCCCGAATTCGACATCATTGTCAGCGGACTTGCCGTGACGAACGGAGCGCTCACGGTCACAGACCTGTCTCTCGGCGACAATTTCTCGGAAACCATCACGCCGATCAATCTGAACGGCGGCCTGTCGTTAAGCATTGCCGCCAATATCGCCGGCAATATCGCTTTTCCGGCCACTAAAGGAACGCTCGCTTTTAATACCCGCATCGGCTTAAACGACAAAACATTTAAAGGCAGCTTTAAGATCGCGGCTCTGGACCTGACCCGCTACCTCCGCTTCGCGCCGGCGCTGCCCGTGGACCTTAAAAGCGCGAATATCCGCGCTGCCAATATGGACGTTACCATCAAAAACACTCTCATCACCATTTCCGGCAATGGCACCGTAAGCGACATCGACGTATCTCCCGCGCCGGAAACCAGCTTCAAAGGCCTGTGCGCCTGGAAAAACCTTTCTGTCACCATGAGCGGCGGGGACATGGACGTTTCCGGCGGGATCGCACTTGAAAAAATAATCGCGGCTTTGCCAGGAAAAATAATCGTTACCGGCTCGCTCAAAACCAACGCGACAAAACTTTCTTTGAAACACGGCCTGATCAGCACCGCCACCGACCTTTCAGCCCAAGACCTGATGGTAAACGGCCCTGGGCAAAAATTCAGCGCTGACCTGAACATCCCTTCGGTCACCATCAAACAATCCAACAAAGGCTTTTCCATTGCCGGCGACGCCACACTGCCCAATAGCATGATCATGCTTGCCGACGATCAAAAGATCTCCGGCACGCTGGCTTTGTCACGCCTTGTATTCAATCAGGACGGCAAAAACATGGCTGCTAAAACCAACCTGTCCCTGAAAGACCTGGCCTTCAATGCCAAAGACATTACCATCACGGCCGATGTCGCCGCCCCGGAAACATCCTTCACCCTGAAAGACGGAAAGCTGTCCGCGTCGATCCACGCACTCATCAAAAAAACCGCGGCCACATTGCCCGGCAAGATCACGGCCTCTGGTGAAGAAGAATTATCCCTGCACGCGGATGCCGCTATCACAGCTCCTGCGTCGCTGTCTTATGCCGGCGTTCTGGAAGTCCGTCATGCCGCGCTCAACAATATCCCGACTGCCGGCAGTATCAAAGACATCAGCGGGCACTTTTTTATTGAGACCGACAGTATCACGACCAAAGACCTCTCATTAACCGCGCTCGACATCCCGGTCGCAGTTTCCGGCGGCGTCAGCCACTTTAACGCCCCTTTGCTGAATATAACAGCCAAAGCCACCGACGTCAGCCTTTCGGCTGCTGAAAAAGTTGTTCCGGATATTTTTAAAGCCAATGAACTGAAGGTCCTCGGCACAGCCGACATTCATGTCACCGCCCGCGGCCTTTTATCCCGCCCCGAAGCGCTTGCCATCACGGCGACGGCAACCATTAAGAACGCCTCGGCAGAGAGCGGCAAACTGAAGCAGTCCGTGGATACCCTGTCCGGCAGCATGGAATACAAGAATGCCGCGCTCTCGTGGAAAAGCTTGTCCTTCAATTATCAAGGAAAGAAATACCTGACAAACGGTGTGCTCCGCGATTTCGAGAATCCGACGATCGCCGCTTCTGTTGAAACCGATCATATTAAAGCCGATGCCCGGATCAAAAAAGTCGGCAATGATATCGGCATTTCAGAATTAAATGCCACCTGGTTCGATTCATCCGTCGCGCTGACAGGCACTATCCATTTGCCGCCGGATAACGCGCCGACGATAGATCTTATTTCCGACACAAAACTGGCCCTGCACGACCTGCCTCAAATGCTTCCGGCGGAGCAGGCCAAACAGATCGACGCACTGAAACTGGTCGGGGTGATCAAGATCAAAGCCAACATATCAGGCGACCCCGTTCACTGGCAAGATCTGGCTTCTACAGCCACGATCGAAACGCCGTCGTTATCCGCCATGGGCTACCAGATGAAGGACCTGAAGATCACCGCGACGCAGGGAAATGGCATGCTCAAACCTTTGAATATTGCCGCGACCGTTTACAGTGGCGAGCTCAATATCATTTCTTCTGTTGACCTGCGCAACCCGAAGTTCTTGTTCGACACCGCGCTCAAACTTGAAAACCTGAACCTGGATGAATTGAAGAAAGATACCCCGCTCAAACAACAGCGGCTGGAAGGCGCGGTGAATATCACCGGCGAATGGCGCGGAAAATTGCTCGACCTTAAGAACATGACCGGAAAAGCCACGGTCAAGATCAGTAACGGCTATCTCTGGGACCTGGAGATCCTTTCCAAGGTCTTAAGCATTGTCTCATCGAGTTTCCAGGGCGGGAACGTGATCATTACCGACGCCGATGCCACGATCTTCTTTGAGAATCAGCGCATCATGACCAATAATCTGACGCTGCACAGCACCGCCGCATCCATCCTCGGCGAAGGCTGGGTGGATTGGGACCAGAAACTGGACTTTACCTTTACTCCGCGCGTTGAGTCGTCGGGCACCAGCGACACCGCGACACTCATTAGCGCCATTAATCCGACGGCAGGCCTGGTCGAGATCAAGATCACCGGCACCATCTCAAACCCCAAATACGAATCCAGCCTCACCGCCCCGCAGATCATCAAAAAAACCCTGCAAAATACCGTCGGCGGATTGTTAAAACTTTTTGAATAGCCTTCCAAAAAGCAATATGACCATTTCTTCTCGACGGTAAAAAATAATGGTGCCTGTCACCATTTAGATGCGGCGAGGTATTTCTCAAGGAGCTTGAGAAACTTGCGCAAAGCTTCGGCGCGATGGCTCATGGTTTGCTTAACATGTAGCGGAAGTTCACCAAACGTTTTCTGATGCGCGGGGATCATGAACAGCGGATCGTATCCAAAACCATTGGTCCCGCGAGGCGTATCGATCATCACACCTTCGCACGCGCCTTCGACCACATCGATACAGCCCGTCTTATCGGCAAGCGCCATGGCACAGCGGTAACGCGCGGTCCGCTTCTCCGGCGGAACATGGGCCAATTCTTTAAGCAAGAGCGCATTATTTGTCTGGTCTGTGGCATGGTCACCGGAATAGCGCGCCGAGTACACGCCCGGGCGTCCGCCGAGCGCGTCCACTTCCAGGCCGGAATCTTCGCCCATCACAAGACAACCCGTGTAGAGCGCGATCGTCACCGCCTTCTTTGCCGCATTCGCGCGGAACGTCAAACCATCTTCTATGATCTCGGGAGGATTGGGAATATCGAACAGGGAAATAACCTTGATGCCGGTCGGGCTCAAAAGATCGGCGATCTCATGGACTTTGCCTTTGTTCTTTGTTGCGATCAAAAGCTGGTTCATATCTTATTCTGGAGGACAAACAGCTGCTTGATGCCTTTGGCAGCGAGAAGAAGCATCTGGTCCATCTGCTTTTTGGTAAACGGCTCTTTTTCAGCCGTGCCCTGCACTTCGACCAACCCGCCCTTACCCACCATGACGACATTCATATCTGTTCCGGCCGTTGAGTCTTCCGCG
Organism: Candidatus Omnitrophota bacterium; assembly: GCA_015234065.1. Lineage (GTDB taxonomy): Bacteria > Omnitrophota > Gorgyraeia > Zapsychrales > Fredricksoniimonadaceae > JADFWS01. The sequence continues at coordinate 2,807 of JADFWS010000083.1, read as the reverse complement.
TAATTAAGGTCCAGTACCGGCTGGCCGTTCACCACGCCCACGCTGATCGCGGCTACCTGATCCAGCAACGGGCTTTCCTTAATAAGGCCTGCCGTGCGGATCTTCTTGATCGCCAGTTTCAGCGCAATATAGCCACCCGTGATCGACGCCGTGCGCGTACCGCCATCACCCTGGATCACATCACAATCGATCTTGATCGTACGCTCACCGAGCCTCTTCATATCAACGACCGCGCGCAACGACCGCCCGACCAGGCGCTGGATCTCCTGCGTACGCCCGTTTTTCGTATCACGCGTAATGCGCTGGGTACACGACCTCGGCAGCATGCCATATTCCGCGGTCACCCAACCCTGCCCTTTGCCTTTAAGAAACGGCGGCACACCCTCTTCGACCGACGCAGAACACACAACTTTTGTTTCACCGAAAGCGATCAGGCACGAGCCTTCGGCATGTTTCAAATAATTCTTCTGCACCGTGACCTTGCGCAATTCATCCGCCTTGCGGCCATCCACACGCTTCATGCCTGCTCCTTGTATTCTGCCTCAACCGACGTATAGATCCCGCCCCGCGGATTCATCTCGACCGATACTTTCATCCAGCGCGGCTTCGACGCCTTCACACAATCGTCGAGCAGCTTGTTCACTAAATGTTCATGAAAGATCCCGACTTCACGATAAAAGATCGTGTACATCTTAAGCGACTTAAGCTCCAGGCAGTCCTCGCCCGGACAATAATCGATCTTGATGATCGCAAAATCCGGCAAGCCTGTTTTCGGGCAGATGCAGGTGAATTCCGGGATCTCGAGATGGATCGTATACGCCCGGTCTGCGTACTGGTTCGTCCACACCTCGATCGGCGGTGTCTTAAGCTGACGGATCTTTTTCTGAAGCCCTTCGTACGCGCTGATCTTGGACATACGTTCCTTATTTTAAATCCATGAATTTGTGGAGTTGCGGCGTGACGCGCACATCCGTTAAATAATTAAGCCCGTAGTTTTGAAACTCCAGGCACTTTTCCATCGCGCCGGTCTTGATCTCAAAATGATTGGGTTGAAGGAAAAACGGCATGGTCGGATCCCCTTTAGAGATCATTTCAACCGCCTTCACCATATCAGCCATGCTGGTATCTTTGGAAATGACCGCTTTGATAAAAAGATCCTTGCCCCACGCCGTGCGCAGGAATTTCACATGCTCGTCCCAATATTCTTTGCCCTTGGTTGAGCTCGGCAGTTTCACATCCATGGACACGATATCAATATCATCGATCACTTCTTTAAGCGCGTCGGGAAGTGTGCCGTTTGTTTCCAGGAACACCGTCACCCGCTGCGTCTTTACGATCGGCAGGAATTCTTTCAAGAATTCTGTCTGCACCAAAGGCTCTCCGCCGGTCAGGCTGATCGAGTGGCATCCGAGCCACAACGGTTCCAGCGCCTTCCAAAGCTCAAGGGCTGTATACTCCTGGCACTTGTCGTTGCCCTCACGCGCGTCACACCACGTGCAATTAAGATTGCAACCGGAAAACCGCACGAATATCTGCGGCACGCCAATATACTTGCCTTCACCCTGAATGGAACGGAATATTTCCTGAATTTTAGCTTTGACCACACACACCTGCTTCAATAAACCCTTTTTCACGCAACCGGCAGCTGTCGCACACGCCGCACGGCTTTCTTAAACCCGCATAACACGACCAGGTCTTATGAAACGGCACGCCCAATTGAACCCCCAGGCGCACGATCCCGGCTTTTGTCATCTTGATCAGCGGCGTTTCGATCCGAATGCCCTTCTGTTCTACACCCGCCTTAAGCCCTGTGTCGAGCGTTTTTTTGAAAGGCGCGGAAAAATGCCGGCCGGCAATCAGGATACCCGGAATAATCCAGCGCATTCGCGCCAATAAAAATGACCCGCGCGCCAACGGCCTCGGCAAACGATGCCGCAAAGCTTACAAAAATAATATTTCTCGCCGGTACATATGTCGGAGGGATCACCCCGGACTTGACACCCTTATTCGGCACATGGATTTTTTTATCCAGAAGCGCCGAACCCTTCCAGGGAAGCGCGATCTGAACCACCGTCACCGAAACTTTCGCGGCGCGCGCCACCTCTTTGGCCGCCAGGATCTCTTTGCGATGCCGCTGGCCGTAATCAAACACCAGCGCTTCAACCGCAAAGCCTCGGGACTTGGCGTAATATAATGTCGTCGCCGAATCCAGCCCGCCGGATAAAAGAACAATAGCTTTTTTACTCATAATATACAACATCCGCTTTTTCCGACTCCCACACCCGGACTTTCTTTAAAACCACCGGACGCACGAGCGGCTTATATTCCTGATAAATAAAACGCGCCAGATTCTCGGCCGTCGGATTATTCACTTTAAAGAATTCCAGGTCGTTCAGGCAGGCGTGGTCCAAACGATTTAAGATCGCATCCAGGTGGGCCTTAAGGACCACAAAATCCGCCATGACACCGATATTGTCGAGCGTATGGCCCGCGACCGTCACCGCCACTTTCCAGGTATGCCCATGCAGGTTGCGGCACTTGCCTTCATAATCCCGCAAAAAATGCGCGGAGGAAAAATCCGCCCGGACCGTCAGTTCAAACATGATCCACTCTCCTCACATGCGGCAGGTCATGGCCCAAAAACCGCTTCGCCACGATCCTGAAATGCTCCGGCTCGTCGGACACCAGAAATTCATGTTTCGGCGGATGCTTGGCCACGCGCATCAGCCCTTTTGTTTCAAGCATATTCCTGACCTCCCGGGCCGTTTCCGTACCAGAGTCCACCAGTGTCACGTGCTTGCCCATGA
>JADFWS010000082.1 GCA_015234065.1 Candidatus Omnitrophota bacterium | reverse complement strand
CGCAGGACTTAATATACGGCAACAGCGTCACATGGATATTGATCGCGTAATGCTCGCCGAGCTCCCAGCGCAGCTGCCTGATCGCCTCAAGGAACGGCAAACTTTCAATGTCGCCCACCGTGCCGCCGATCTCAATGATCACCACATCCACATCCTGGTCTTTAGAGATCTTGCGGATGCAACCTTTGATCTCGTCGGTGATATGCGGGATGATCTGAACGGTCTTGCCGAGATAATCACCGCGGCGCTCTTTGGTAATGACCGAATAATAGATCTTGCCGGCCGTAATATTATTGTCTTTACTGAAAACCCCGTTCGTGAAACGCTCGTAATGGCCCAGGTCAAGGTCTGTCTCCGCGCCATCGTCGGTCACATAGACTTCCCCGTGCTGATAAGGGTTCATGGTGCCGGGATCGACATTAAGATACGGATCGCACTTGAGAATAGTGACTTTGAGGCCACGGGTCTCGAGAAGTTTGCCGATGGAAGCTGAGGCAATGCCCTTGCCTAAACTGGAAACAACGCCGCCGGTCACGAAAATGAATTTGCTCATGGAAGATAGCCTGCTGATGTATTAAAGCCATCCGCGAAGGATGGCCGGATATTTGCAGTAATTCTACGCCTGTTTTTTAACGCCTTCCAACAAATATTTACTTTTATTACTGGGAATATGGACCGGATATTTTCCGGTAAAACAGGCATGGCAAAAATTGGCGCCATTCTTCATGACCGACAGCATGCCCTCAAGGCTTAAATATTCGAGCGTATCGACCTCGATGAAATCCGCGACTTCCTTGATCTTTTTGCCGTACGCGACAAGCTCTTCTTCCGACGGGAAATCAATGCCGTAAAAACACGGCGACACGATCGGCGGACAGGAAATACGCATGTGGATCTCTTTGGCGCCGGCACGGCGAACCTCGCGCACGCGGCTTCTGGACGTGGTACCGCGCACGATCGAATCCTCAATAAGCACAACCTTCTTACCCTTGATCACGTCGTGGATCGGATTCAGCTTCACGCGCACCCGGAAATCCCGCATGAACTGTGCCGGCTGAATGAACGTGCGGCCCACATAATGATTGCGGATGATGCCATTCTCGTACGGCAGCCCTGTTTCCTGCGCATAACCCAACGCCGCGTACACCCCGGAATCCGGGATAGGCATGACAAAGTCCGCGTCCTTAACCGGCGCTTCTTTGGCAAGCTGGGCGCCAAGGCGCTTACGCACCAGATAAATATTATCCTCAAAAATATCGCTGTCCGGCCGGGCGAAATAAATATTCTCAAACACGCACTGCGCGCGCTTGGCGGTATCCGCTCCGGGTAAGAATACAGACTCGAGCTTGCTGCCCTTGATAATGACGATCTCGCCGGGCGCGATCTCGCGCACGAATTCCGCGCGGACCAAATCCAGCGCGCATGTTTCCGACGCCAGCATATACCCGTCACCGAGTTTTCCGAGCACCAAGGGCCGGAACCCGTGCGGGTCGCGCGCGCCGACGAGCGTATCACCGACCATGAAGATCACCGAAAATGCGCCTTTTAGCTGAGCCAGAACATTCACAAACCACTGCTTATAATCGCCATTCGGCGTTTTAGCCAGAAGATGGACAATGATCTCGCTGTCCATGGACGTCTGAAAAATAGAGCCTTCATCCTCGAGCTTGCGGTACAGCTCTTCGGTATTGGTCAGGTTCCCGTTATGCGCGACCGCGACCGGACGGTTGCGATGCGTCACCAAAAACGGCTGGCAATTCTTTTTATTGGAAGATCCCGTCGTAGAATAACGGGTATGGGCGACTGCAATATTGCCCTTTAACGAGGCGATCGCTTCGGCGTCAAACACATCGACCACCAGCCCGCGGTCTTTAATAATATGGACTTCCGTGCCGTCGAAGGTGGCAATGCCGGTCGCCTCTTCACCGCGATGCTGAAGGGCATAAAGCCCGAGATAAGCAAGTTTGGATGCTTCAGGATGATCGGAAATACCAACAATACCACACATAACGCCTGCCTGTCATGCGGCTTAAGCAACCTGTCCGCGACGTTTATAATAACTCTGTAAAGATTCGACGGTAAACCCTTCCTTGAGCATGGCCTCGATCCCGTGTGTTGCCGCCCAGGCGCCCTGAAGCGTCGTGATGCAGGACACATTGTGCAGGATCGCGCTCGCACGGATCTTGCGCATATCGTTCTGGCTTTTCTTGCCCGACGGCGTATTGATCACAAGATTTATCTCACTTTTCGCGATCAAGGTCAAGGTATTGTTCTCGCCCTCGCCGGCCTTGTCCACAATGATCGCCGGAACGCCGCTCGAGCGGAGCACTTTAGCCGTGCCTTTCGTCGCGTAGATCTTGAATCCGAAATCATGCAAACGCTTGGCCATGAACGCCACATTGCGCTTATCCTGTTCGTTCACGCTGATGAACACGCCGCCTTTTTTCGGCAACGGCTGATTTGCCGCGGCCTGGCTCTTGGCGAACGCCGCACCAAAGGTCGGTGCCAGGCCCATGACCTCACCGGTCGATTTCATTTCCGGCCCGAGGATAATATCAACACCCGAAAAACGGGAGAACGGCAGGACACATTCTTTAACCGCCACCTGGGCCAAATGGTCCACATCCGGCATGGTAAAATCGTCGAGCTTTTCGCCGGCCATGATACGTGACGCGATCTTGGCCAATGGCGCGCCGATCGCCTTGGACACGAACGGCACCGTGCGCGACGCACGCGGGTTCACTTCGAGCACAAAAACTTTTTCGCCCTTGATCGCAAACTGGATGTTGAGCAAACCCACGACCTTCAATGCAAGCGCAATGCGTGTCGTGCTTTCCTTGATCTCGGCCAAGATCTCTTCGCCGAGCGTATGCGGCGGCAGGACGCAGGCAGAATCGCCCGAATGGATCCCCGCGTTCTCAATATGCTCCATGATGCCGGCCACAAATACCTTCGTGCCGTCACAGATCGCGTCCACATCGACTTCCATGGCGTCTTCAATGAATTTATCAATAAGGATCGGATGCCCGCGCGATACGTCCGCGACCTCGTCGATGAACGTCAGGAGCGTTTCCTCGTCGTACACAATGCGCATCGCGCGCCCGCCGAGCACATACGACGGCCGCACCAAAACCGGGTACCCGACGCGTGACGCCGCCAGGATCGCGCCCTCGACATTGGATGCCGTGGCATTGGCCGGCTGGCTGATCTTCAGTTGATCAAGCAGGGCTGAAAAACGCTCGCGATTCTCGGCCACGTCGATCGAATCCACACTGGTGCCGATGATCGGAGCCCCCGCCTGCTGAAGGCGGCGTGCCAGGTTAAGCGGCGTCTGTCCACCGAACTGCACGATCACGCCGTCCGGCTTTTCAACGTCCATGATATTCATGACGTCTTCAAATGTCAGCGGCTCAAAATATAAACGGTCGGATGTGTCGTAATCCGTGGACACGGTCTCGGGATTGGAGTTGACCATGATGGTCTCAAAACCCCGCTCCTTCAGCGCGAACGCGGCATGGCAGCAGCAATAATCGAATTCAATGCCCTGGCCGATACGATTGGGGCCTCCGCCGAGGATCATGATCTTTTTACGGGCCCCGCCCTTGGCTTTGGAAATTTTCTCGTTCTGAAGGATCGCCTCGTCTTCCGTTTCGTAGGTCGAATAAAAATATGGCGTATACGCCTCAAACTCAGCGGCACAGGTATCAACCACTTTAAACGTGGCCACAATGCCCAGCTTCTTGCGCAGGTCGCGCACCGCGGTCTCGGACATGTTCAGGATCTCAGCAAGCTGCGGGTCCGAAAACCCCCACTCTTTAGCCTTGCGGATCGTCTCGGGCGAGAGCTCCTTGGTGGTGTCAAATTCCCCCTGCATGGCACGCTCAAAATCCACCAACTGCTTCATCTGGGCGATGAACCACGGATCGATGCGGGTGATCTCATTGATCTCGTCGATCGTCATGCCTTTTTGCAGCGCATACTTCATATAAAAAATACGCGATGCGTTCGGCTCACGCAGGCGCTTGCGCATCTTTTCTTCGTCGACAACGCGATAATCCGTCTTATTGTCAAACCCGATATGATGGATCTCAAGCCCGCGCAACCCCTTTTGCAGCGATTCCTTGAACGTGCGCCCGATCGCCATGGTCTCGCCGACCGACTTCATTTGCACGCCCAGGATATCCTGCGCCTCGGGAAATTTTTCAAACGTAAAACGCGGGATCTTGGTGACCACATAATCGATCGTGGGCTCAAACGATGCCGGTGTTTCGCGGGTGATGTCGTTCTGGATCTCATCGAGCGTATATCCGACAGCCAGCTTGGCCGCGAACTTGGCAATGGGAAACCCGGTCGCTTTCGACGCCAGTGCGGAAGAGCGCGACACGCGCGGATTCATTTCAATGACCACAATGCGCCCGGTCTTCGGATGCACCGCGAACTGGATGTTGGAACCGCCGGTCTCGACGCCGATCTCACGGATGAGCTTAAGCGACTGATCGCGCATTTCCTGGTACTCGCGGTCCGTCAATGTCTGCGCCGGGGCCACGGTGATCGAATCGCCGGTATGGACGCCCATGGCATCAATGTTCTCGATCGCACACACAATGACCACATTATCTTTTGTGTCGCGCATGACCTCAAGCTCGTATTCCTTCCAGCCCTCGATCGACTCTTCGATCAGGATCTCAGAGATCCGGCTGCTCTCGATGCCGCGCGTGGCCTTGGCATCAAACTCTTCGCGGCTGTACACAATGGACCCGCCCGTACCGCCGAGCGTAAAACTCGAACGGATAATGCACGGAAACCCGATCTCTTTGACCGCTTCGTGAGCGTCGCTCAGCGTATACGCGAACGCGCTTTTCGGAAGGTCGAGCCCGATACTTAAACAGGCTTCTTTGAATTTCTTTCTGTCTTCAGCTTTTTTAATGACCTCATATTTGGCGCCGAGCATCTCGACTTTGTACTTTTCAAGAATGCCCTTTTCCCAAAGCTCGACCGCGAGGTTAAGCCCGGTCTGGCCGCCCAGCGTCGGAAGAATCGCGTCGGGGCGTTCTTTCTCAATGATCTTTTCAACGAATTCGACGGTCAGCGGCTCGATATAGGTATGCGGCGCGGTCTCGGGATCGGTCATGATCGTGGCTGGATTGGAATTGACCAGCACGATCTCATACCCCTCTTCACGCAGGGCTTTACACGCCTGGGTGCCGGAATAATCAAATTCACAGGCCTGGCCGATCACGATCGGGCCGGAACCGATAAGGAGGATCTTTTTGATGTCTGTTCTTTTAGGCATATTAAGTTAAAAGTGATCCGTACAATAACACAAATCAAGTAATGCGGGAGATCCCTCACTGCGTTCGGGATGACGCGTCATCCTGAGGCCATCAGGCCGAAGGATCCCCTGCATTTTTTATTTCTTACCTTTTTCCATCATTTCTATAAATTTACCAAACACGTATTTCGCGTCGTTCGGGCCCGGGCTCGCTTCAGGGTGATACTGGATCGAGAACAGCGGATACTTTTTATGCCGCAGGCCTTCAACGCTTTTATCATTCAAATTAATATGGATCGCCTCGACGTCATTCGTGTTAAGGCTGTTCATATCCACACAAAAACCATGGTTCTGGGACGTGATACTGATGCGCCCGGTCTCCAGGTCCTTAACCGGATGGTTGATACCATGATGGCCGAACTTCAGCTTATAGGTCTTGCCGCCAAGGGCGAGGCCGATCATCTGATTGCCGAGGCATATGCCGAAGATCGGCAATTTCCCGATAAGTTCACGCACGGTCGCGATCACATAGGTGACAGCCGACGGGTCGCCGGGGCCGCTCGACAGAAAAAGCCCGTCCGCGCCCATGGACAGGATATCCGCCGCGCTCGTTGTCGGCGGAACCACGTGACATTCAATGCCGCGCTTGGCCATTTCGCGCAAAATATTGCGCTTGATACCGCAATCAACCACCACCACTTTATATTTTTTAGCGCCGTCGGCCTTCCAGACATACGGCTTGGCCGGGGCGACTTCCTTGACCCAATCCGCGCCGTCCATGGACGGCACCTGGGCCAGCTTGGCTTTCAGGCTTTTCGGATCGAAATCGTCGGTGGAAATAATACCCTTCATGGCGCCAGAAAGACGCAAATGGCGCGTTAACGCGCGCGTATCCACCCCTTCGATCCCGATGATCTTGTTGCGGTCCAGATAATCAATGAGGCTTTCTTTGGCGCGGAAATTGGAATGATACCGGCAGAATTCCTTGACCACAAAGCCCTTGACATGGACCTTGTCGGATTCCATATCCTCGTCGTTGATCCCGTAATTCCCGATCAACGGATAGGTCATCACAACGACCTGGCCGGCATAAGAAGGGTCAGTGAGGACTTCCTGATAACCAGAAAGCGCGGTATTAAATACAACTTCGCCCGCGGATTCTCCGTGAGTGTTTAGAGAAGTACCGTGAAAACAGGTGCCGTCTTCAAGGAAAAGGACTGCCTTTTTCATGTGCTCTTTTATATTATCATTTGTGAAGGGAACGATCAGGCGGGAAAACCTCCCCAAGCCCGGATTAATATATCACCGGCTAAAGGTTTGTCAAGAAAATGCAGGTACAAAAAGGGCAAAAAGGGGACACACTATTTTTGTTGATTTTTCATCAAATGTTTGGTATCTTGGCATTCCCTCTTTAAAACACATTTTCCAAGGGGGCGTCATGCCTAGATCTTATCGTATTGTCCTGTCCAACTATCCTCATCACATTGTTCAGCGTGGCAACCGCCGGCAAAAGGTGTTTTTTAATGATATCGACAGGCGCTATTATTTAAAACTCCTGCGCCTTCATGCAAAAAAACACGCTGTGCGCATTTTGGCATATTGCCTGATGGACAACCACGTACATCTTATTTTAATTCCTGAAACGCCTAACGGCCTTGCCAAAGCGCTGGCAGAAGTGCATCGTTCGTACACAAAAATGATTAATCTGCGTTACGGTTGGCGCGGCTATTTGTGGCAGGGAAGGTTTGGAAGTTTCCCGATCGGCGGAGAAAGCTATCTGCTGCGCGCGCTGCGCTATGTGGAACGCAATCCTGTGCGTGCCGGCATGTGTTCACGGGCCGAAGATTATCCTTGGTCCAGCGCCGCTACACATACGACAGGAAAACGAAATGCCATGCTGTCAACATGCCCCGACATATTGTCAAAAGCAGATTGGCGGTATTTTATTAATACGACTGAGCCGGCTGAAGCGCTGGATGTCATCCGGCGAACTCATCGAAAAGGCATTCCATTTGGCGATGAAACACTGGCGTGGAAAATATCGTGTGAAAAAACCATCCCGTTTCAAAACTTGCTGCTTCGTCCCGTCGGACGTCAAAATGGGATATCCGAACAAAGCCACAAATCAGAACAAAAATAGTGTGTCCCGTTTAAACAGCCACCAGAACGTGCACTTCACGGTCAAGGCGGCTTCCGAGAAGATCTTCCTGAATAGCCAGATCGTAATGAGCCTGTAAATTGACCCAAAACTGGGACGAAATACCAAAATACCTTCCCAGGCGCAGTGCCGTATCCGCAGTTATCGCGCGAGCGCAATGAACAATCTCATTGATCCTGCGGGGCG
>JADFWS010000081.1 GCA_015234065.1 Candidatus Omnitrophota bacterium | reverse complement strand
AAGATGCGGTATTAGAGCATCACAGCAATATTGATCCTGATGAGGAAACAAAGAAGAGCCGTTTAGCGTCGGAGAACTGGGATGCGCCCATTGTGGTGACGACAAATGTTCAGCTGTTTGAGTCACTTTTAGCAAGCAGGACATCGTCTTGTCGGAAACTTCATAATATTGCCAATAGCGTGATCATTCTCGATGAAGCTCAGATGTTGTCTCCTGAATACCTTCAAGCCACTCTTTCCGTATTGCGCGGCCTTGTTGAGCATTTTGGCGTGACGATTGTGATGTGTACGGCAACTCAGCCGGCATTAAGCGGCAGGATCGGAGGGGGAACGGCTGTTTTTGAGGGGTTGCTTCAAACAAGAGAGATTGTGCGTAATGTTCCAATGACAACGGATGTTTTTAAGCGGTATGAGGTTTCGCTATATGATCTGACTGTGCCGATTGAGTGGCCGACGTTGGTGGCGCAATTGGGGCAGTATTCGCAGGTGTTGTGTATTGTTAATACGCGTCGAGATTGTCAGGAACTTCATCGGTTGATGCCGGAGGGAACAATCCATTTGTCTGCCAATATGTGCGGCGAAGAGCGTAGTGAGGTTGTCACATTCGTTAAAGAGACGTTGCGAACTGGAGGGCCTATCAGGGTCGTGAGCACTCAGCTTGTAGAGGCCGGTGTTGATATTGATTTTCCTGTTGTTTATCGTGCATTAGCGGGTCTTGATTCGATCGCTCAGGCGGCGGGGCGTTGTAACAGGGAGGGACGGTTGAATGCGGGCGGGTCTTTGGGTCGTGTGGTTGTTTTTGCACCGCCGAAACCGGCGCCGATTGGTTTCTTACGAAAAGGAGAGGATGCTTCCAGAAGTCTTATGGGCGGGAAGGATCGGATGGACTTTGGCCCAGATCTGTATCGGCGATATTTTGAAGTGTTTTATAAGTCTGTGAATAGTTTTGATAAGCCGAAATTCATTGAACGGATGGTGAGTCGTGCCGGTGATTGCAAGTTTCAGTTTCGCACGTTTGCGAATGATGTTCGTTTGATCGATGACAGAGTTCAGCGCGGCATTATTGTGTATTACAAAGGGAAAGAGCGTTCGAGTGTGCCGCTTATTGATCAGTTGCACCGTTTTGGTCCAGAGGCGTGGCTGCTTAGAAAATTACAGCGTTTTATAGTGAATGTTCCTTTACCGGTGTTCAATCGGTTGGCTAATGAAGGACATATTGAAGATATTCACGGGTATTGGGTTCAGAAAAGTACAGGGCTTTATCGCACTGGGTATGGGTTGTTGCCGGATCCGTTGTTATGGCATGACGATATGTTCTTGATATGAACAAAAGGAGGCTTGATGTCGACGCAATTCTTTAACAAGACTTTTTGTTTGGAGGTTTGGGGGGATTATGCATGCTTTACGCGTCCTGAGATGAAAGTTGAGAGGGTCAGTTACGACGTGATCACGCCATCGGCGACAAGGGCGATATTTGAAGCGATTTTCTGGAAGCCGGCGATCCGCTGGCGTGTCATAAAGATCGAGGTGCTAAATCCGATCAAGTGGATATCGGTGCGGCGCAATGAACTCGGTGCTGTAATGAGTGATCGTTGCGAGGGATTGTTTATTGAGGAGAATCGTCAACAGCGGGTCGGACTGCTGTTGCGGGATGTGAAATATCGTCTTCATGCTGAATTGGAGTTTATTCCGCTTCGAAACAGAGGAAAGATCGTTAATCCTGTTCCGGAGTATCTTGTTGATCAGGAAGAGCAAAAAGAATTAGCGCGGGATCCGAAAGAAGAAAACCCGGGAAAATATAACGCGATGTTCGTGCGCCGGGTAAAGAAAGGACAGTGTTTTAATCGTCCTTATTTGGGGTGCCGTGAGTTCTCGTGTATGTTCCGGCTGGTGGATGATCCTGAGGACAGTAAAATACTACAGCCGATAAAAGAGACCCGAGAGCTTGGCTTTATGCTTTACGACATGGACTTTAAGGACCCGCAGAATATTAAGCCGGCTTTCTTTAAGGCGAAGATCGACAATGGGGTTGTTCATGTTCCTGCCTGGGATAGCGAGGAGGTGCGGAAATGATATTACAGGCATTGTATGATTATTATCAGCGTAAAGCGGCTGATGTCGACAGTAATATTGCGCCAGAGGGTTGGGAGTGGAAAGAGCTTCCGTTTCTTGTGGTGATCAATCAAGCGGGCGATTTTGTCAGGTTCGAAGACACCAGAGAGGGAGACGGCCGTCTAAAAAGGGCTCGAAAGTTTCTTGTTCCGCAGAGTGACAAGAGAACCATTGGGATCAAGGCGTTTTTATTATGGGATAATATTGAATATGTTTTAGGGGCTAATCCGCGCAATAGAAGTGATATCGGCAAGAGAACGCAAGCCTTTCTGGAAAGAGTTGAAAGTATTGTTGATGGGCATCCTGATATTAAATCGGTCTTTAAATTCATAAAGAATGATCCTTTGGCGCAAGTGGAAAAGTGTTCGCCTGCGGTTTGGCCAGAAATGCTGGAAGGGAATGTTTTTGTTACATTTAAGGTTGAAGGAAGCTTGTTGGATACCGTGTGTGCGGCTCTTCCAAAGACGATGCCTGTTTCTTCGGATGCTGGATCGGATGTATGTTTGATAACCGGGGAAAAAGTTCAGGCCGCAAGGTTACACCCGTCGATCAAAGGCGTAAAGGATGCCAATACTACGGGTGCGGCAATAGTTTCGTTCAATTTATCAGCATTCTGTTCTTATGGAAAAGATCAGAATAGGAATGCGCCCGTTGGCGATAAAGCAACATTCGCCTATACGACAGCACTGAACAGGCTTCTTGGAAAAGAGTCGTTGAATAAAGTCAGTATCGCAGATGCCACGATGGTTTTCTGGTCGCAGAAGCCGGCGAACGGTTTTGATCTGGAATCTAATTTTGGATGGTTCTTTAAGTCTGATAATGATGATCCAGATAAAGGGGTTGCATCGATCAAATCGTTATTTCAAGCGGTAGAGAGTGGCCGTTTGCCTCTTGATGAAGGAGATCAGTTTTATGTGCTTGGTTTGGCTCCAAATGCGGCGCGCTTATCGGTGCGGTTTTGGAAAACAGGAGCGGTGCAGGATTTTGCAGTTAAGATTTATCAGCACTTTCGCGACTTTGAGATTGCGCGCGGTCCGAAGGATCTGGAGTTCCTGTCGTTGTATCAGATCCTCACGTCACTCGTCTTGGCTTATAAGATGGATAATGTTCCGCCGAATCTTGCAGGTGCGATGGTGTTTAGTGTTTTGGAGGGGACTCCGTATCCGAGAACGCTACTTCAACAATGCGTTCGTCGTATTCGGGCAGAACAGCATGTTACGCGTGCGCGTGCCGCTATTCTTAAGGCCAGCATGAACAGGTTTAATCGTTTTTATAACAAGGGAGCCAGGGAGGTGACTGTGTCTTTGGACAGAATGAATGTGGACCCGGGGTACCGGATGGGGCGGTTGTTTGCGGTCTTGGAAAAGATCCAGGAGGAGTCAAGCCCGGGGACCAATGCGACGATCCGTGACCGGTTTTACGGGGCGGCTTCGTCAACGCCGGTAACGGTGTTCCCAAGACTTTTAAAATTAAAAAATCATCATTTAGCCAAGTTGAACCCTGGACGTAAGGTTCAGATGGAGAAAGAGATCCAGGAAGTTATGGCTGCGGTACAGAAGTTCCCTTCATGTTTTACGTTGGATGCCCAGGCAATGTTCGCTGTTGGCTATTATCACCAACGGCAGGATTTCTTTACAAAAAAAGATATGGATAATAAATAAACCGAAGAATAAAGGAGATCGGAATATGGCACCTATTACGAAACGTTATGATTTTGTATTGTTTTTTGATGTTCAGGATGGCAATCCGAATGGAGATCCAGATGCCGGGAATTTGCCGCGTGTTGATGCAGAGACCGGGATGGGGTTGGTAACGGATGTTTGTCTTAAGCGTAAGGTACGTAATTATGTTCAGATCATTAAGGAAGCGCAAAAGCCGTTCGATATTTTTATAAAAGAAAAAGCTGTGCTAAATCTCCTTATTGATCAAGCTCATGAGCAGGCTCATGTGAAGTCTAAAAAAAAGGGAGAGAAGACGGAAGCGGCTCGGGAGTGGATGTGTTCACAATATTACGATATTCGCACTTTCGGGGCGGTAATGAGCACAGGAAAGAATGCAGGTCAGGTTCGAGGCCCTATTCAATTGACTTTTGCCAGATCAATCGAGCCGGTTGTTACTCTTGAGCATAGTATTACCCGCATGGCAGTTGCTACAGAGGCTGAGGCGGAAAAACAGAGTGGTGATAATCGTACGATGGGCCGTAAATTTACTGTTCCGTATGCTCTTTATCGTGCGCATGGGTTCGTGTCCGCGCACTTGGCGGCACAGACAGGATTTTCGGAAGATGATTTAAAGTTATTTTGGGAGTCGTTACAGAAAATGTTTGATCACGATCATTCCGCCGCGAGAGGTTTGATGACCACGCGAGCGCTGGTGATCTTTGAGCATGGTTCCGCGCTTGGCACGGCTAATGCGGCAACACTTTTTGAGCGTGTGGACGCCAAGCGTGTGACTGAAGGCCCTGCGCGTAAGTTTGCTGATTATAAAATTATGCTTGATGGTCAAATGATTGCAGATATCTTGAAGATTGTTAATGTCTAGGAGGCGCATGAAAAAGAAAATGCTTTTCGTTAAGAAAGAAAGCCTGGTAGCCCTAGAGGAGAAATATCTTTTTGAGGATATTCGTTCGCTGATAGAGTCTACTCGAGGCCGAGTGGCGACAGCTGTTAATGTTGCGCAGGTCTTGTTGTATTGGAATGTGGGTGAGCGCATCCGTCGAGTGGTATTAAAAAATCAGCGAGCTGATTATGGTCAAAAGATTGTTGCGACACTGTCGCAACAATTGACGGAAGACTATGGAAGGGGTTTTTCAAGGTTTAATCTTTCGAGAATGATTCTTTTTGTTGAAACTTTCTCGAACGAAGAAATTGTCGCGACACTGTCGCAACAATTGAGTTGGAGTCATTTTGTTGAAATAATCGCGGTTAAAGATCCATTGGCTCGTGATTTTTACGCTGAAATGTGCCGTATGGAGCGCTGGAGCGTCCGTATTCTTCGGCAGAAGATCGCAGGGATGCTTTTTGAGCGTACAGCGCTTTCAAAGAAGCCGGAAAAGCTGATCAAAGCGGAGCTGATGGGTCTTCGGGATGCGGACAAGATGACCCCAGATCTGGTTTTTCGTGACCCCTATTTTCTTGATTTTCTGGGATTGAAGGGAGCGTATCAGGAGAAAGACCTTGAGGCCGCGATCTTGCGTGAACTTGAGTCGTTTATTATGGAGCTTGGGGGCGGGTTTACTTTTGTCGAGCGTCAGAAACGAATGGTTGTTGACGGGGATGATTTTTATTTAGATCTGTTATTTTATCATCGGGGGTTACGCCGGCTGGTGGCGATCGAGTTGAAAATGGAAAAGTTCAAGCCTGATTTCAAAGGCCAAATGGAACTTTATATGCGATGGCTGGATAAATATGAGCGTAAGCCGGGGGAAGAGCATCCATTGGGGCTTATTCTTTGCGCCGGAAAGTCGGATGAGCGGATCGAACTTCTGGAATTGGGGAAAAGCGGGATACGTGTTGCGGAGTACATGACAAAGCTTTTACCCAAAGATGTTTTGGAAAAGAAATTTCATGAGACGATCCGTAATGCTAGACAGCAGATAAAGAATGCGAGTAAGGACTCATTTAGTGTATAACGAAGATGACTTACTTTTGATTTCTGCGCTTCAGCATCTGGCTTTCTGTCCGCGCCAATGCGCGTTGATCCATATTGAACAAATATGGATCGAGAATCGTTTTACCGCTGAGGGCCGGGTTATGCATGATAAGGCGCATGATGAGGACCGGGTAGAAACAAGGGCTGGGGTTCGTGTCGAGCGGGGTATTTCATTGCGGTCGCTTGAGCTTGGGTTGATTGGCAAGGCGGATGTGGTTGAGTTTCATTATGTTCAAGATCGCAGACAATGGATTCCGTTTCCGGTAGAGTATAAGCGGGGCAAACCTAAAGAAGACGATTGTGACAGAGTTCAGTTGTGTGCTCAGGCATTGTGTTTGGAGGAAATGTTAAAGATTCGTATCTTGTCCGGAGCTATTTTTTATGGCAAGATCCGCCGGCGTTTTGATGTGACGTTTGATGATGATTTGCGCAGTAAAACAAAGCAGTCCTCCGTGTTTTTACATAAATTTATTGGTGCTGGGCGAACGCCAAAACCGGTGTATTCAGCAAAGTGTGAAGTATGTTCTTTGATCGATGTCTGCATTCCTCGTCGGTTGGAGCAGGGAGGTTCGGTAGAGGAATACTTGCGTAAGGCAATGGAACCGTAATGAAGAAATATCTTAATACATTGTTTGTGACAACTCAGGGCGCGTATCTCAATAAAGAGGGAGAGACGTTGGTTGTTAGTGTCGAGAAAGAGGTTCGCTTGCAAGTCCCGGTGCATACATTGTCAGGACTGGTTTGTTTCGGTCAAGTAGCGATGAGCCCGCAGTTGATGAGTTTTTGTGCAGAACGGGATGTCTCGGTCTCATTTCTAACGGAATATGGGCGTTTTTTGGCGGCGGTGCGCGGCGAGATTTCGGGCAATGTTTTATTACGTCGGGAACAGTATCGTTTGGCGGATGATCCAAAAAAGAGCGCGGATATCGCTCGTTATATATTGACCGGCAAAATTGCCAATAGCCGTTCGGTGTTATCGCGGGCATTGCGGGATCATGGGGGTAAAATAGATGTATCGGCAGTGGAAGGTGCGGCGAATCGGCTGGGGCAGTCGTTGGATCAATTAAGGCGAGTGGATGATCTGGATGTTTTGCGCGGAGTAGAGGGCGAGTCGGCGCATTCATATTTTAAAGTGTTTGATCATTTGATCGTTGCGCAAAAAAAGGACTTTATCTTTAGTGAGCGGAATCGCCGTCCGCCTTTGGATAAAGTGAATGCACTGCTCTCATTTATCTATACATTATTAACGCATGATGCCCGCTCTGCTTTGGAGGCGGTTGGACTTGATCCGTATGTTGGATTTTTGCATCGGGATCGTCCGGGCAGGCCAGGATTGGCATTGGATATGATAGAAGAATTTCGTTCGGTTATTGCGGATCGGCTGGTTCTGTCGCTGATCAATCGGGAACAGGTTTCAGCCAGGGGTTTTAAGCAGTCGGAAGGTGGGGCTGTGGTCATGGATGATGAAACGCGAAAAATTGTTCTGGTGGCTTATCAGAAGCGTAAACAAGAAGAGATTGAGCATCCTTTTATTAAAGAGACGATGCCTATGGGGTTGATGTTTTTTATGCAGGCACTTTTGATGGCTCGGTATTTGCGCGGAGATATTGACGGGTATCCGGTTTTTATTTGGAGATAAGTCATGATGGTTCTTGTCAGTTATGATGTCAGAACATCGGATATTGGAGGGCAAAAGCGATTAAGGCATGTAGCAAAGGCGTGCAAGAATTATGGTCAGCGTGTTCAGTTCTCGGTATTTGAGTGTATTATTGATCCAGCACAGTGGATGCTTTTGAAGAGCGCCTTGCTTCGAGCTATTGATCCGGAGGTAGATAGTTTACGTTTTTATTTTATGGGTTCTAATTGGCAGCATAAAGTGGAGCATGTTGGAGCTAAGGAGGTTGTAGATTTGGAAGGGCCACTGATTGTGTAGCATTTTGCGAACGTATAGTGGTAAAGCCGTTTACCGATAGGTTCGCAGATGACATATGTTTTTGATAGCGCTGAGTTTATGTATTTTTATTTTTTATGAAAAGTTATTTTCTTGTTGTTTTATTTAGGTTCGCGGGATTGGAAGCTAAAAGGTAAGTCGTTATTATATTTAAAAACGAATAGTCGCGCCCCGCAGGGGCGCGTGGATTGAAACTTTCAAGAATTGACGACGAGATTGCCGATCTCTGTCGCGCCCCGCC
>JADFWS010000080.1 GCA_015234065.1 Candidatus Omnitrophota bacterium | reverse complement strand
TCCGCCACGATCCATACCTTGTTAAACGTGTCCACCGGGATGTCAGTCGTGCCGAACTGCTCCTGGGCTTTCGCATAAACCCTGCCCCAGAATGCCTTGCCAAGTTCTTTTTCCGGATACATCAGTGAGGATGTCAACTGCTTGAGGATGTAATCCTGCGCCAGCATCTCCTGGCCCATTTCCGTTTTGGACAGCGCATCCGTAATCACGCGATCTTTTTCAACAGGCGATAAGTTGACCCAAATATCTTTTTCAGGAAGGGCCAATGTCGCAAGGAAATACTTGATCAGCTTCTGGCCTTCGGCCGAAAGCGCGGGGCCGGCCAATTGGCTGTCCCCCAGGTCCACGATAAAGTTAAACTTGAACGGATTCTTGGTATCCACGGTCAAACCGCGAATAGCCGCCGGCTGAAACGCCGCGGACGGCGCGATCATCATGCCGGGCATGGGCAGGCCCATGGCCTCGACCCCCTGCGCATAGCTCGCCACAGAGCTGAAAATCATTGCGACAGAAAGGATTAAAGAAATAAGCTTTTTCATACAATGTCCCTTTTTGGTTAAAAATTATCCACTCAAATGCGTTCTGGAATGTCAAAGGATGTCAATAATAACATAAAGATACCTGATGGTGCGGCAAAAAACAAGGGCTCAAAGAAAAATATTTAAATTCTCTGAATTTGCGGGATTTAAAACAAGCATCCTACGCGTGCGTCCAATCCTGGAACTTCAGGCCTGAAATGCGGGAAAATTCTTTTGTATTATGGGTCACAAGGGTGCCGTGGCAGGCTAAAACAGTGGCGGCGATCACAAGGTCATTCGGACCGATCATACGGCCCTTTTGTTGCAGGTCCGCACGGATCGCGGCATAAATACCGGCCGCATTCTTATCAAACGGGATGATCTCATACGGCATCAGAAATTCGGCTACTGCTTTTTGCGCCGTCAGCGGGCTGTCGGACACAAGCGCGCCAAACTCAAGCTCTGCCGCCACCAAAGAAGGGATTTTAATGCTTTCTGCCAGGCATGCCTGAAATGCCTTCTTCAGGTGAGGATACTGGCCGCGCAATGCAAAGATACAAATATCCGCATCCAGAAAAAATATCATAACACCGCCCTCGAAACATCGCTTTTCCAGGAAAGCTCATCGGGCACTTTTATGTTCACGTCTTTAAGCCTGCCGAAACAATCAAAATACCCGGGCGGCCAGCCCTTGGTCTCAAGCGACGCCACCAGGCGTTTTTTCACCCACGCCGATACGGATGCCTTATCCCGCCGTGCCGAATGCCCGATCTTGCTTAACGTATCCTCATCAATATAAATAGTCAGCTGTGCCATAACATAATCCTCCACAACGAATATAACACAGGGCACATATATGTGCAAGTATATGTGCTATTAATAAAAAGAAAAAAGCCCGGGTCGTGATGAGCCGGGCTTGCTTTAATTTTATGGATCGGATGGGGATCGAACCCACGACCTCCTCATTGCGAACGAGGCGCTCTCCCAAACTGAGCTACCGACCCGTGAATATCCAATTCTTAAGACGGGCAATATCGTAACAAAAGACGCATGAAAAAACAAGTGTTTCATTCAGGCGGAAATTATTCGGCTTTTTCGATCGGGCTGGACAGCGTATCAAACGCCATCACGTCGTACATCACGTCAAACCATTCGAGGAAAAGTTCGTAGGTGCGCGGCTCGGGCCAGACTTTTTCGTCTTCAAACCAGTCGGAAAGCTCATTCTCAAAGATCTCTTCAAAGATCTCCTGAACATATTCTTCGGCTTCTTCAAAATTCTCGAACTCGGGGATCAGATACACATTGCCCCGGCCTAAAAGGTCATCCGCCCACGTGACATTATCGGGATCTACATTATTTGCCCAATCGACCAGCGGCTCTTTGGGGAACACCATAATGGCCATGCGGTTGATATTATCCATATTATTTCCCGCCGCATTCGCCCGACGCCTTCATAGGGCAAGACCCGCTGTCACACGCCGGCTTTGCATCCGGCTTTGGCGCGTCCTTCTTCTTATAATCCGTTTCATAAAACCCGGACCCTTTAAAAATAACGCCGCTGCCGGCCCCGATCAAACGCGCCAGCGCCTCTTTGCCGCACGACGGGCATTTGGTAAGTTTGGCATCCATCATCGACTGGAACGCTTCAAATGCGTGATTGCACGCATTGCATTCATATTCATACGTTGGCATATTACTTAAACACCTTCTTTATTTTTTCTTTGAACGACCCGCCGCCCTCGACCTGTTCGCCGCTGGCCTTGGCAAACTCTTCGAGCAGCCGGCGCTGGTCATTGGACAATTTTTTCGGCACATCGATCATGACGCGCACATAAATATCGCCGCACGCGCCTTCATGGCGCAAGTCCGGCATGCCCTTATCCTTCACGCGAAACACCTTGCCGCCTTCCGTCCCCGGCGGGATCTTCATCGTGACCGAGCCGTCGATCGTCTTGACCGACGCGTCGCCACCCAGCGCCGCCTTGACAAACGGCACCAGCAGATCCAACTCCAGGTCATTGCCGACCCGGCGGAACGTGGCATGCGGCTTGACGCGGATGAACAGATACAGATCCCCGGCGCCGCCCGCGCCAACTTCGCCCTGCTCGCGCACACACATCTGCGAATCGTTATCGAGCCCCTTGGGGAACGTGACATCAATTTCACGGATCTGGCGCGTATACCCGCGGCCCTGGCACTTGCCGCATGATTCTTTGATGACCTTGCCCTGGCCGTTACACGTCGGGCACGTCTGCGCCATACGGAAAAATCCGCTGTTCATGAGGACCTGGCCCTGCCCGCCGCACGTCTGGCAATCCGCCATCGCCGTGCCGTTCTTCGCCCCCGTGCCGTTACAATCGCGGCAGATCTCGTTGCGGGGCACCTTGATCGTTTTCTTGACACCGGAAAAACTTTCTTCGAGCGTCAATTCCACTTCATACTGAATATCCCGCCCGCGCTGCGGCCTGCGCTGACGCCGCGCGCCGCCCCGGCCGCCACCAAAAGACCCGCCGAGAAACTGGCTCAAAATATCGTCGAGCCCGCCACCATCACCGAACACGCTCGAAAAATCCGCACCGCGGAAAATATCGTCCGACGTGTAGTTCTGGTCGATACCCGAATGCCCGTGCTGATCGTAGGTCTGGCGCTTCGCCGGATCAGACAGAACGCCGTAGGCTTCCGAGATCTCCTTGAACTTCTCTTCAGCCGCTTTCTTTTCATTCTCCGGCACGCGGTCCGGGTGATAACGCAGCGCGAGCGAACGGTACGATTTCTTCACGTCAGCCAGCGCCGCGTCTTTTTTGACACCCAGTATTTCGTAGTAGTCTTTCTTCATTATTTATCGCCTTTAACCTCAAAGTCCGCGTCGATAACCCCTTCACGCTTGCCGCCCTCGTTCTTGGGCGCTTCCTGCGCCGGGCCAGCTTGCGGGCCCGCTTCGGGGCCGGCACCTGCGTGAGCACCCTGCGCACCGGCGGCGGCGCCGTCTTTGGCAGACGCGGCTTTGTACATTTCCTCGGCGAGCTTATGGCTCACTTTGGTCAGCGCTTCCATAGACGCTTTGATACGATCAAGCGCCTTGTCGGTCACAGCTTGCTTCAACACTTCAAGCTCTTTCAGAATACTATCGCGATCCGCCTGCGGTACTTTCTCGCCGTAATCCTTCATGGATTTCTCCGTCGAGTATACCAGCGTGTTGGCCTGGTTCAGCAACTCAGCCTCTTCCTTGCGCTTCTTGTCCTCTTCCGCAAACTTCTCGGCTTCTTTCACCATCCGCTGAATTTCTTCTTCGGACAGCTTTTTGGGAGACGTGATCTGGATCGAACTTTCTTTCCCTGTGGCCTTGTCTTTCGCGTGCACATGCACGATCCCGTTCGTGTCGATGTCAAACGTGACTTCGATCTGCGGAATGCCGCGCGGTGCCGGCGGAATACCGCCCAGGTTAAACACGCCAAGCTCTGTATTATCATTCGCCATCTGACGCTCGCCCTGAAGCACGCGAATCGTAACTTCCGGCTGATTGTCGGCCGCCGTCGAGAACACCTGGCTCTTTTTGGTCGGGATGGTCGTATTGCGCTCAATGATCTTGGTAAACACACTGCCCATGGTTTCGATGCCCAACGACAACGGCGTGACGTCAAGAAGAAGCACGTCCTTCGCCTCGCCCTTGATGATCGCCGCCTGGACCGCGGCGCCGAGCGCCACGCACTCCATCGGATCAATCCCGCGCTCGATCTTCTGTCCAGCCTCTTTTTCTACGAACGCCTGAACGATCGGCATCCGTGTCGGCCCGCCAACCATGATGATCTTGTCGATCTTCACATCTTCCCCGATCTTGCCCGACGCGTCTTTCAGCGCCTGACGGATCGGCCCCTTGCAACGCTCGACGATCGGATTGACCAGGCTATCCAGCTTGGCGCGATCGATCGACAGCGTCAAATGCTTCGGGCCCGAAGCATCGGCGGTAATGAACGGCAGATTGATATCCGTCTGGATCGTGCTCGACAGCTCGACCTTGGCTTTTTCCGCCGCTTCACGCAGGCGCTGAAACGCCATTTTATCTTTCGACAGGTCAATGCCGCTCTCATTCCTGAACTGGTCGGTGATATACCCGATGAGCGCGTTATCCATATCCGTTCCACCGAGCAGATTGTCGCCGCTCGTGGAGAGCACTTCAAACGTACCTGCCTTGTTCGCCTCATCCCAACCCATTTCGAGGATCGTGACGTCGAGCGTACCGCCGCCTAAATCGAATACCATGATCTTCTGTTCTTTGCCGGCTTTATCCAGGCCATACGCCAAACACGCCGCCGTCGGCTCATTGATGATACGCAGAACCTTAAGGCCCGCGATCTCACCCGCGTCCTTGGTCGCCTGGCGCTGATTGTCATTGAAATACGCCGGGACCGTGATCACAACACCTTCTACGGTGTCGCCGAGATACTTTTCCGCATCCACCTTGATCTTCTGCAGAATGAACGCCGAGATCTGCTGGGGTGAATAATCCTTGCCGAACACGCCGAATTTATGGTCTGAGCCCATCTTGCGCTTGGCCGCATAGACGGTGCCTTCGGAGTTCATCGCGGCCTGACGGCGCGCCGGTTCTCCGACAAGCTTCTGCCCGTCTTTAGTGAACGCGACGAACGACGGGAATGCCTTACCCGACGCAACGCCCGCGCCTTCTGCCGACGGAATGATCGCCGGACGGCCGCCTTCCATGACCGCTGCCGCGGAATTTGATGTGCCTAAATCGATACCAATAAAACGTGCCATAACTGCCTCCTGTGATTAATAAAATTAAAGGTCTGTGCTGACGACCTATGCCTTCTTTGAAACCTTTACCTTGACTGCCCGAACAACACGGGGCCCGAGCATATACCCCTTTTGAAAGACCTCGAGGACGGTACCATCCTCGTGATCATTCGATTCAACCGCCATGAGCGCTTCGTGCTGGGCATGATCGAACTTTTTACCCAACGCCTCAATTTCACTCACGTCATATTTTTTTAAAAGATCCTGCATGCGCTTCATGACCATCTCAAGGCCCTTGACGATCACATCCGACCCGGCTTCCGCTTTCTTTGCCGCGTCGAGCGAGCGTTCAAAATCCTCAAAGAACCCCAAGAGCTCAATGATCACTTCTTCGTGCGCATACTTGATCAGGTCTTCACGCTCGCGCACATGGCGCTTGCGCACATTATCAAAATCCGCAAAAAGCCGGACATATTTATCTTTCCAATCAGCGACTTCAAGCTTAAGCTTGGCGAGCTCATCGACTTCAGGCGCTACCGGCACTTCATTCACATCTTTTTGTTCTTTGTTTTCTTCTTCCATAAGCACCTAAAATAATAGTAAAACGTCATCCTGAGGCCGTCAGGCCGAAGGACCCCCTGCATTATTTACTTTGCCAACGTGATACGACCTGAGAAACCTTGGCGATCCCTCACTACGTTCGGGATGACCCTTTACGCCATTTCGTGAATAAGTTCTGATACATACTCCAGCGCCGACACCACGCGCTGATAATCCATCCTCGATGACCCCAGGACCGCGATACGGCCCGGAAGCCCCTCGCGCGTCTCAAACCGCGACACGGCCAGCGAACACCCCTCGAAACATTCACACGCCGTTTCCTGGCCGATATAGATCTTGATACGGCGGCCCAAGTCGCGCTGAATAACGTCGAGGATACGTTCCTTTTCTTCAAGCGCCTTCAAAATCTGGGCCATACGCCCGATATTGTCCTGGCCCACGGAATATGCCAGATAATTCGTGCCGCGATACAAAAAACGGCGCGGCATATTATCCATCGTCACAATGCTCGCACAATGCGTCAGTTCCGAAATGATCTCAGACGTGCGCTCCATGAGCGTTTCCAGCTCCTTGACCCCGCGCTCATATTCCCTCTGGACCTGCTGGCGCTCTTCCTCTATAAGCTGGATCTCGTGCATGAGGAAATCCACGAAATACCGGTATCCGCGCTGCGTCGGCACGCGCCCAGACGACGTGTGCGGATGGCTCAAATAGCCATCGTCTTCCAGCTCGGCCAGAATATTACGGATCGTGGCAGAACTGATCTCTTTTTCATACTCGTCCGCAATGAACGCAGAGCTGACCGGCGCTTCACTTTTAATGTAGTGCCGAACGACCATTCCTAAAATAATGTCTTTTCTCTGTCGAGGATCGATGCGCACAGGGCGCTCCTTCCCGTCGGGGTTATGAATTAGCACTCGTTACACTTGTTTGCCAGACGCGCATTATAAAAAAAAGACTCCGTAAAGTCAATCAAAAGTACAACGTATAAAAAAAACGAATGTAAACTAACCAATGCCGGGGATTCTTCACTCGCTTCGCTCGCTCAGAATGACACGTCCTCCTGAAACCGACAGCCCCGTCATCCTGAGCCTGACCCGTCATCCTGAGGCCCGGCCCGTCATCCTGAGGCCAACAGGCCGAAGGATCCCCTGCACTTTTACATCTTACTTTTTAAGCGCTTCCTTATCCTCGAACACATACTGATCCGCCTTCATCCGGCCGGACGGATAATATTCTGTATGCCGCGTGAGCCTGCCATTCTCGTAATGATCTTCCACGAGCAGTGTCCCGCTTTTTTCATAATTCTTGAATAAGCCTTCACGCGTGTCATTCTTATATGCGCCTTCACATTTAAGCTCGCCGGTCTCAAAATACTCTTTGGCCGCGCCCTCTTTTTTATTCGCGATCACCGGCGCCAGCCAATGCAATTCACCGGTCGGATAATATTCACGCCAATCCGGATCGTTCACGACCCCATGCTCATATTTCGCCCGGATATGCAAACGCCCGGCCTTGTAAAAGATCTTGGCCTGGCCGTTCAATTCATCGTTTTCAAAGAACCCGAGGAGCATGAGCTCACCCGTTGAAAAATACTCTTTCCCGTTGCCCTGCTTTTTCCCGTTTGTCGCCTCGTACGTCCCCTTGATGCGGCCTTCGGGATAATACTCACGGATAAAACCGAACTGCACGCCATTCTTGTAATCGTATTCCTTATACACACCGGCGCTTGGAAAAAATTCCTTACTGACCCCGTCTTCCTGATTATGCCGAAACTGGCGCTCCCAGAGAACCGCGCCGTTCTCTCCATATTCTTTAACGATCCCATCCTTCCAACCCTCGATGAACGGCTCTTCGGATTTAATCTTGCCGTCGGAATAATACAATGTCCGCGTGCCATGCAATTGGCCGTTACGATATTCTATTTTCGATACCGGCTTGCCTTCGGGCGTCGCCTCTTCCACAACACCGCTGAGCTTTCCGTTCACATACGTGCCCCAGCGCTTAAGACGCCCGTCCGGATAATATTCCCGGAACCGGCCATGCGGCACGCCGAGCGTATATTCAATCGTGCGGATCTTGACGCCATTGGCATCCGCCTCATCGTAAAATCCGTCCTTCATTGTTTCCGCAGACGCCACGGAAACAATGAAGAACAGGCTACAGACCACAAGCACGCGCAAAAAGTTTCTCATTGCCTGTCATTGTAGCAAAGAGAGCCTCACTTGAGAACCCC
>JADFWS010000007.1 GCA_015234065.1 Candidatus Omnitrophota bacterium | reverse complement strand
AAATGGATCTGCAAATATCAATTCTTTCGAATTGCTAAACAATTACAAGTTGACAACGCCTTGCTTTTTGAAAGCGGCGGGGGTAAGATAGCAAAACTTATGGACATTCTATTGAACGGAAAAAAGACCACCATCCCTGCCGGAAGCACCTTGACGTCTTTGGTGGAACAAACAGCCAAAAATCCCCTTCATGTCATCGCTGAAATGAACGGCGCTATCACCAACAAAGCGCACTGGGGCTCTATCGTCATTCCAGAGAACGCGACCATTGAACTTGTTACCTTCGTAGGCGGCGGATAATGATAGACACAGCTTTCACCATTGCCCGAACAACATTCACAAGCCGTTTTCTGCTTGGGACCGGAAAGTTTAAAAGCAAGGCGGATTTAAAAGCCGCGATCGAAACTTCGGGCACCCAGATCGTGACCGTGGCTTTGCGCCGCATCGACCTTGACCATCACGAAGACAATATCCTCGAATATATCCCCAAGAACGTCACGCTTTTAACGAATACGTCGGGCGCGCGCACCGCGGATGAAGCGATCCGCATCGCACGCCTGGCCCGGGCGTCGGGCCAGGGTAACTGGGTCAAGATCGAAGTCATTAACGACAGCAAATATCTGCTTCCGGATAATGACGCAACGATCCAGGCCACCAGGATCCTCGCCGCTGAAGGTTTTATTGTGCTTCCCTATGTGACACCCGACCTTTATGTGGCACGACGCCTCGTCGAAGCCGGCGCGGCCGCGGTCATGCCGCTCGGGTCTTTTATCGGCTCAAATCAGGGACTTCAAACGCGCGCATTTATCCAGGTGCTCATTAACGAGATCTCGCTTCCGATCATTGTGGACGCCGGGATCGGCGCGCCGTCGCAAGCCTGTGAAGCCATGGAACTCGGCGCGGCCGCGGTCCTCGTGAATACCGCCGTTGCCATTGCGGATAACCCGGCCATGATCGCCAAAGCCTTCGCGCAAGCCGTCGACGCAGGACGCGCGGGATATTTAAGCGGGCTCCCCTCAAGACGCCCGACGGGCGAAGCGTCCTCGCCGCTGACCGGATTTTTGTATGAATAGTCACGCGATCGCGGCTATTCTGAACGATCCGTCGCGCGAACAGCTGGAAGCCCTGGCACAACACGCCAAAGACCTTACACGCCAGTATTTCGGACGAGCTATCGGCCTTTATACGCCGCTGTATATTTCCAACTACTGCTCAAGCCACTGCACCTATTGCGGATTTCACAGCCATCACAAGATCAAGCGCGTCAAATTGACACTTGAAGAAATTGACACCGAACTGGCCGCGATCGCGGCCACAGGCATTCAAAATGTCCTGCTCCTGACCGGCGAATCGCCGCAGGCGACGCCTGTCCGCTATATCCAGGACGCCGTCGTGATCGCAAAAAAATATTTCCAAGGTATTGCGCTTGAAGTGTTCCCCATGAGCGTTGATGATTACCGCGCTTTATATGCCGCCGGTGCGGATGGCGTCACGATCTACCAGGAAACCTACGACCGCGCGCGTTACAAAGACGTACACCTCGGCGGGCAGAAACAGGATTATGATTTTCGTTACGACGCCCCCCGGCGCATTGCCGCGGCCGGTATGCGGCATATTTCCATTGGCATTCTCCTCGGGCTTGGGCCTCTAGCGGAAGACCTTGCGTCGCTTTACGCCCATTTGCGCGATATGGAACAGGCGTTTCCCGGTGTAGAATATTCACTGTCATTCCCGCGCCTGCGGGCGATCAAAGGCGCGCCTTTTACACCCAACTTGATTGATGACATCACACTGGTAAAAATTATGGCACTGACGCGGACATTGTTTCCGCGTGTCGGCATTAATCTCTCGACGCGTGAAAGCGCCGCACTGCGCAACCGGATGCTTGAGATCTGTGTGACGCGCGTGTCTGCCGGGTCTAAAACCACGGTCGGCGGCTACGCCGGGACCGCGACCGAGGGCGCCCCGCAATTCGACATTAATGACGCCCGCTCCACGCCGGAAATGATCGAATATTTGAAAACACACGGCTTTGATCCCGTATTCACCGACTGGCGAAGGATTGATAACACGCAAAGCACGTCATCCTGAGTCCCGCCGAAGGCGGGCGAAGGATCTCCCGGATTTCTTGATTTGCGCATCAACAGCATGCTGATAAGATAATGCAGGGGATCCTTCGGCCTACGGCCTCAGGATGACGAGAGCAGGTTCAACATGACGCGTGCTTTCTTTGCAAGTCTCTAAAATACATATGAACATTTTTGAAACCGCCCTTTTACGCTATTTAAAGCCTGAACAGCTGGAAGTTATCCAGCAACAACGCATCGGTATTGCCGGCGCCGGCGGCCTGGGGTCGAACATTGCCATTATTCTCGTCCGCACCGGCTTTAAAAAGATCTCGATCCTCGATAAAGATACCATTGAAGCGTCCAATCTGAATCGCCAGGACTACACGCTCGCCGACATTGGCAAGCCCAAAGTCCTGTGCCTGAAAAAACGGCTGCTCACGATCAATCCGGACCTGGACATCATCACGCATTTAAGTGAGTGGTCACCGGCGTCGGCCGACACGTTCTTTACACATTGTGCGATCCTGGTTGAAGCGTTCGATCAGGCAGAAACAAAAACCGCGTTCGTCGGATGGGCCGTATCAAAAGCCAAATTTGTGGTGAGCGGCAACGGCATGGCAGGGCTGGACGAAAGTCATGTGACCGCGGTCAAGAAAACAGGGAACCTGTATATCGTCGGCGACAATAGTGCCGACATCCACACTGGCGCCGCCCCCCTGGCACCTCGCGTCATGCAATGTGCCGCCAAAATGGCCGAAGTCATCCTGCGGCTCGCACTCGAGCGTTCATAACCCCGGAGGTTATGTCGGTTGTTGATTATTTAGCAAAATGCTTTTTGAGGGCGATCATGAGGATGGTGATGGCGGCCGGCGTGATGCCGGAAATGCGGTTGGCCTGAGCCAGCGTCGCCGGGCGCACCGCAGACAACTTCTGACAGGCTTCAAACGACAAACTCGGGATCCCTTTATATTCAAACCCATCAGGAATTTTGATGTTTTCAAGATGACGGAACTTCGCAATATCCTTATGCTGACGCTCAATAAACCCTTCATATTTCAGATCATATTCCACGCGCGCCGCAACCGCTGCCGGGACTGCCGCTAATTCCGGATCAAGCGGGCTTAAATCTTCGTAACGGACATTCGGGCGCCGCAGCACATCCGACAGCGGCATCAACTGTGCCATCGCCGCAGAGCCGCGCGCTTCCAGAATCGTATTCAACTCTTTGGGCCCGCCGGACACGGCCCGCAGCCGCGCCCGCACACGCTGAACCATCTCATATTTCTGCCGGATCGCATCATAAGCGGCATCACTCATAACGCCAAAACCGTGCGCATACGCGGCCAGGCGTTCATCCGTATTGTCCTCGCGCACAACCAACCGGTATTCCACACGCGACGTGAACATGCGATACGGCTCATTCGTCCCTTTAGTGATCAGGTCGTCGATCAGCACGCCCGCATAGGCCTCGTCCCGGCGCAGAATAAACGGCGCCTTGTTTTGCGCACGCAAAGCCGCGTTGATCCCGGCGACACAGCCCTGCACCGCCGCTTCTTCATAGCCGGTCGTGCCATTCAGCTGTCCGGCAAAAAACAATCCTGCAATGCGCTTGGATTCCAGACTGCCTTTTAACTCCTCGGCGTAAATAACACCATGCTCGATCGAATAGCCGTACCGGATAAATTCCGCTTTCTCAAGGCCCGGGATCGTATGCACGAACGCTTCCTGCACGTCCTTTGGCAACCCGGTCGAGATGCCGTTCGGATACACGACCGGTGTATCGATCCCGTCGGGCTCGATAAAGACCGGATGGCGCTCCTTGGTTGCAAATTTTTTGAGCTTATCCTCGATCGACGGGCAATAACGCACACCGGTCGCGTCGATCTGGCCGGAATACATGGGCGAAAGATGAAAGTTCTCTTTGATGATCGCGTGCGTGCGCGCGGTTGTTTCTGTGATCCAGCACGGCACAAGCTTTTTATCTTTTGGGATTTCCGGTGTGCGATACGAGAACGGCACAAACGCCGCATCCGAATACTGCGCGGTCATGCGGGAATAATCGATCGTGCGTCCGTCGAGCCGTGGCGGCGTTCCGGTCTTGAAATTCCGGATCACAAAACCCAGGTCTTTCAGATTCTCCGCCAATAACAAGGACGGCTTCTCATCAATGCGCCCGCCAGGTGTAATTTCAGGCCCCAGATGGATACGGCCATTCAAGAATGTTCCGGCAGTAATAATGACATTCGGCGCTTCAAACACGACGCCGTCCGCCATTTTCAGGCCCGTCACGCGCCCGTTATAAACCATCACCTCAACCGCCTCTCCCTCAACAAAAGAAAGGTTCGGCTGATGGCGGATCACATCCTGCATATACGCGCTATACCCCGCCCGATCCGACTGACAGCGCGACGAATGGACCGCGGGCCCCTTGGACGCATTGAGTGTGCGGAATTGGATCCCGGTCACATCCGCGGCCCGGCCCATCTCACCGCCGAGAATATCCGTTTCGCGCACCAGCTGGCCCTTGCCTACGCCACCCAGCGCCGGATTACAACTCATAAGCCCGATGGTCGAGAACGCATAGTTCACCATGAGCGTTTTGACGCCCATGCGCGCCGGAAGCAGCGCCGCTTCAATGCCGGCATGGCCGGCACCAACAACTATGCAATGATAAGAATTAGGCATGCAATCAAAGCAACCAGCGACCGGGGGTTGTAACAACAGATTTGCTCGGCGGATGCGGAAAAAGCGCAAGCATTTCATCGAGGAATGCGCAGTCGATCGTGCCATCAACATGCGTGCGTGCCTGGCGCTCTTTAGCCGCGCGAAACGCGGCGCGGCGTTTGGGGTCAGCCGCATCGGCAAGCATATCTTTCTTGTCCTGCTCACTGAGCATCGCGCACCTTCTTTACGATCAACGCCAATTCATCCTGCATGGAGAACACGTTAAAATATTCCTGAATAAGCGCCATGTCTATTTTTTGATACCGGATGAGCCACTCAATATCCGCGAGGTCTCGCGCACGACGAGCGGGATCATTGCAAAACGCCTGCACTTTAAGCCCGATCACATCTTCGGGACGGACGATCGGAAGCCGAACATCTTTAAGCACATCATATGGCCTGGCCCGTTCCAGCATCGCCAACGTATAATGCCGCTGAGCCTTGATCACATCCACGCCGCCGACCATCTGCCACGGGCTGGCGAGATTCAGAATATTTTCGCTCTCATGCAGTATCGAATATCCCGCCGGAAGTAAGATCGTCTTCACACGGTCAATATCATCCGCGTGAACAAGCAGGTCCACATCTCCCGTCGAGCGGTTATACCCCGCCGCATGAAGCGCCAAGCCGCCGATCACCGCATAACGGATATGCAATTCGGCAAACTTGTCCGCGATCAATTTTAATAATCCGCCAAAGCCCATAGATAAATTATAGCACAGCAAAAAATGACACACACTATTTTATACGAACAATCCGAAGAACTCGAACAAAAATAGTGTGTCCCTATTAAATGCCGAACACCGGCAACACGCTGCTCATCGGCGTCACACTGACGATCACGCCTTGAATGCCTGTCCAGCCCGCGATCATTTTTTCAAGCGCCTCAGAGCTGACGATCTCCGCATTCCCCCGGCCCTGACGGTCCAGCCCGATATTCCGCGCGTCAATACCACCGTCGACTTGTTTTCCAGCCATCGCCGCTTCGACCGGGACCTTCCCGTCTCTGACCAGGGCGGCCTGTTCATTGGTCAGGACATTCTGCTCCAGCGCCGCGTAAAGAGCCTGCGTTTCCAAGCCTCCCAACTCCTGGACATAACTCCACATACGTTCCATCCGGTCAAAAGCCTTCTGACGGATATCGCGATCAGGGTCTGACCAAGCTTTCAATACCGCCTGCACGATCTCGACCCACTTCTGACGGCGCGTTTGTTGAATAGCCTTAAAGACCGCGTATTTGGTGAAGCCTTCAAGTTTAATCGCATCCAGTGCCGCCATTTTAGACAAACGGCCGTACTCTTGATTCGCGCTCCCATTTAAAACTTGCAAGAACATAGCCGTCCGCCACTGAAGGTCTCCGTCGGAAAGGCCTGCCCGATTCGCCAGTTTTCCGATCTCCGCCGCCAGCGTAGCGTCTTTAGTGAACCCGGAATTCAACAGTGCTTTGAACGCTTCTTTATCTTTTTCGGTCAGCATGGCCGCGTTCGTGCTATCCGCCAATGCCTGAAGAAAGCTGACACTGTGCTTCAGAAATTCCTGGACGATCTCTCCGGCAGACTTATCCGTGAGCAAATTCCGCCTAAGCTCCTCAAACCCTTTTCTCAGCTCTTTGGCCGTCGCCTCATCCGTTCCTGTACGGAACTGAATATCCCTCAAAACACTGGCCAAAACCGACGCCACCCAAAATACGTCAATATGAACATGCCTGGTCTTTCTCTCAAGATATTGTTCTTCCGGAATGCCTTTATCCGACGAGCGCTCCAGAATATCGGCAAGCCTAACCATGAGGTTCAGAAAATCCTGCACAGTCTTAACCTTGAGAAATTCATCACGCTGCTGACGCAACACATTCGGCATACCGGCATCTGCTTCAGGCAAAGCCTGCTCCACAAACATTGCCCATGCCTTCGGATTAAACAGCGCCTGCGCCGTCATGGCGGATTCGACGCCCACAGCACGACGAATAACGCCGGCCTGATCTAGATCACCCTTGGCATCAAACCAACGGGCACATTCCAGCCGTTGCGCGTCTGTCATATGATGATCCATGCCCAAAAACCCGAACGCCATTCCTGCCACCTCTTGCCTGTCGCTTATTTCACTAAGCATCTGCGCGGTCTGAAAACGCATTACCGGAGCAGCTTTCTGGTCGTAAACAATGGCCAACGCTATCTTGTTCATTTCCTCCAAAGAACCCGCATCCGGGCTCACCATGCGAGCCACTTCCAGACTTTGAAGCTTTTCTAAAAGCTCCGCGGATGTCGTGACACCCAGTTCTTCCAATAAAACCTGTTTGCGGGCCTCTGCCTTATTCTCGGCCTGTTGAACACCTGGAACATCCGCTTCCAGACTCTTGGCATATCTCCACAGCCTTAATATCAATAAATCCAATGCCTGGACCTTTGCCCACGGCGACAGCGATTTGTTCGAAACAATATCGCCGCCAGTATACTGCACTTTTAAATCATTCCATGCATACGCAGGATCCGTGATGACTTCTCGAAGCACACGCTCAGCCTCAAGAACACCTCGAGGATCCAGGCCTGAAAACAACTGATCATGCGCAAGAAGCACCTTTCCCGGCGTTTCTTCATCCGTTTGAAGCAAAAAAATACGCTTTTCCAGTATGCGTGCCCAGCGTGCCTGCCTCTGAATATACTCACTCTGAGGAACAAATTTCAAAGTCGGCGCACTTTTTGCATCACGCAAACTGATCTGCACTGTTGAAACCGCAGTCGTCATCGCGCTCTGTTTGAATTCCTGTTCAGACGCACTGTCACGCGGAATGGTTTTTTCAAAATTCACGCCGCCGGAAAAATACTTGTGGGCAACGGCGTCAGCCTGAGGCAAAGCCGAAGGATCCCCTGCAAGAGCGCTGTCATCCTGAGGCGAAGCCGAAGGATCCCCTGCAAGAGCGCTGTCATCCTGAGGCGAAGCCGAAGGATCCCCGGCATTCTTTTGTTTGCCCCCCATACGCACAGGCGATGCTTCGGCCCCCGGGGCCTCAGCATGACGCATCGTCGCTGACTCTTCTTTAATATAATTAAACACGCCCTTTTTATACGCTTCCATATAGGCGTCGTAGATCTTCTGACGATTTGCGCTGGCGCTTGTATCAATGCCCGCGATCTTGTTCTTTCCGGCGTAGGTTTTATTGAGGATGCTGTTCTTGAGCGTGTCCTGATACCACTGGGACAGGACAAGGGAATCAATGATCTGCCTGAGCGGCGCGAAATTCTTGCCGGAATTCACTTCTTTTTCAAGCTCAGGAATGATGATGTCACGGAGGATCTGTTTGGCTAGGTCGTCGGGAGCAACGACGTCATCCTGAGGCGAAGCCGAAGGATCCCCTCCATTCTTTTGTTTGCCCCCCATACGCACCGGCGATGCTTCGGCCCCCGGGGCCTCAGCATGACGGACATTCGCTTGATAATCGCTTTCGAGCATCACCTTAAGATGCGTACTCACAACATATACCGCGTTGCCCTTCTCGAACACCGATGCTTTTTGCGGAACGATCCAGACTTTATTAAATGTGTCGACCGGGATGTCAGTCGTGCCAAAGCGGCGATACGCCTCATCGTAGACTTTCTTCCAAAACGTTTTCCCCAGGTTATCCTCAGGGTAGATCATGGATGCCGTGAGCTGTTTCAAGAGGTAATCCTGAGCCAGCATATCGCGGCCCATTTCAGTCTTGATGAGGGCATCCGGCACAATGCGGTCTTTCTCCACAGGCGACAGGTTAACCCACAGGTCCTGCCGGGGAATGGTCATGGACGCGAGAAAATAATTCACTAAACGCTGGGATTCCTGTTTGAACGCGGCGGGTTGCAATTTTTCGTCACCGGCATCGACGAGAAAATCAAACTTGAGCGGGTCTTCGGGATAAATCACCATGCCCTTGAGTGCAATCGGCGCAAAGGCCTCACTCACATGAACCATGGTCCCTGGTTGCGGCAAATTCATGATCACCGCCTGGGCATACGACGCTTCGGGCCCAAACCCGATCAACACCGCCATCACACAAGAAAGTACCTGCCGCATAATTTTTCCTTTTAATTAATATTAATTTTAAAGACACTTTTCGCCAAGAATGTAAAAGAATGGTAAAAGATAACATGTGGACCGGGCAAAGTCAAGGCAGGGCGTTTTGCCTCACTATTATACAGAACAACAAAACAGTGTTGTGACTTATGTACGGAAGGAAATGCAGGAATCGCGGACGACGAGCTCAGGATCAAGGGCGATCTTAAGCTTTTCTTCACGTTTGCCAGAGATCATTTCATGCAGGACACGGACGCTCTTCTCCGCCATTTCGAAGACCGGCTGGCGCACGGTCGTCAGGCCCACCGGCCCGTAGAGCGCCTGGGGATTATCATCAAACCCGATAACAGAAACATCTTCCGGAACACGAATACCCATTTCGTATGCCACCGCGATCACTTCAAGCGCCATGTCGTCAGACTGCGCAAAGATCGCGGTCGGCCGGTTCTCCATGGAAAAGAAATATTCCGCGGCCTGGCGGGCACTGCGGCGCGAATAATCCCCACGGAACACGTACTCCTTGGGAACCTCGAGCTTGGCGTCGTCCATGCCTTTCATGAACCCGTCAAACCGGTCGAACCCGGCCTGTGTTTTTAAATTTCCGGTGATCGTCGCGATCCTTTTGTGGCCCAGGCTCGCGAGGTACTCTGCCGCGATCTTGCCGCCCTTCAGATTATTGATCCCGATATAACTGACATCAATATCCTGGATAACATTGTTGATCACGAGGCACGGCAAACCATCGGCCACGGCATCTTCGACCTGGCGCCGGTTCTCGATCACATCCGCAAAAATAATGCCGCCGAGATAGCTGACCGAAATAGGGCTGGCCCCGTCGGTAATATGAAATACCATATCGAGGTGCAGCGATTCACACGCATGCCCTACCCCGCGGATGATCTCTACCGCAAAGAATGAATGAAAAATGCCCGGATAGCCGGGCATCACAAGGCCGATCGTATTATTGGAGCCGCTCGCAAGGCGCTGAGCGGAAATATTCGGACGATACTTAAGCGCAAGGACCGCTTCCTCAACGCGCTCGATATTCTTTTTATTAACAGTGGGGACTTTATTGATCACGCGCGACACGGTCGTGATCGAGACCTTCGCACGCCGGGCCACATCTTTGATACTAACTTGTTTTCTGGCCACAGGACCCTTTATTTAACCGTGTCACCGGGTTTGAACGACGCTGTTTTCTGCTTGATGTCCGCCGCAGAAATATCCTGCCGAACCTGAATGACCTCAACCATGCCGATCACGCTGCCGTTACGCAGGACTTTCATGGTATTACCGACCTTAATGCCGGTCTTTTCGCCCATGTCCACGATCACAAAATTATTCTCTTCATTGACACTGACGACCGTACCCTCTTTCTTAACCGGCAGCGGCGCCAAAGCCTTTGTGCCGCCGTTCACCACGATCGGCGCGAGCTCCACTTCGCTCTCGCCAGGTTTGGTGCCTTTCTGCGCTTCAAAGCGAGAATCAATATCCTTTTTGATGCGCCAGATCTCGTCGATCCTGTTCTGGATCACATTTTCAGTTTCAGCGAGTTTTTTCTCGACCGTACCCTTGTCATCGCTCAACTTGGCAATGCTCTTTTCAAGCGCGACCTTGGTCGTGGACAACTGGCGGATCTCGGTGCGCAGGCCAAGATTCTCGTCTTTAACCCTGTCGGCATGATCCTGGACAACACGCTGCTCATTGCGCGACCGTGCCAGTTCCACAGACAAGCTGTCCGCCAGATCTTCGCCGTACTTGATCTTTTGATTGATCTCTTCGCGCTCATTGCGCAGGCGCCCGATCTCCAGTTCCATATCGGAATTAGCCTTCTTGAGTTCCGCGATCTTGATGGATGTGCCGCTCAGTTCCTGCTTGACCCTGTTCAGCTCGATCTCAAGGGCCGCTTTGTCACGCGCAACCTTGGCCCAATATTCTTCGTTGCCACTGTCTCTCGGAGAGGTCGATCCGGCCTGGATCGCCTTTGGCGCCGGAGCATCAGCCGGCACTTCCGCAACCGCCGGAGTGACCGCGGCCGCAAGCGCCACATCAACAGGCGCGGCCGGAGGCGGAGTCGGATTATCACGATATACAATTTTCTCAACGATCTTTTCAACGGGAGGACGGTTCTTCAGCTCGGTGACCTGCTTCATGAGATTATCGCGCTCACTGCGGATATTCGTCATTTTCTGTTCAAGATCGGAACGCTCACCTTTGACTTTATCCACTTCGAATGAAAGGCGATCGGATTCTTTGCTGATATCTTCAACTTTTTTCTGGAGGGAAGCCGCTTCACCGTTCTTCTTTTCAAGGTCTTCGCGCAGCGCCTTTGAATCCTGTTCCATTTTCTGGAGCTGCTTCGTCAACGTGCGCTCTTTTGTTTCATGCTCCTGAACGCGCCCCTGAAGAACCTGATTTTCCTGCTCGAGCGCTCGTTTCTGCACCAGGGCGAATAATGCGACCCCGACGCTGATAACGAACAGCACGCCCAAAATCACCAGACTTTGTTTGGCAATCCGCGACATGATATCTCCCTTGATGGATTTTATTGACTGAAGCAATCTCAACTATAACAAAGGAGAAAAAGTAGTACAAGGAAAAAGCGAAGTTTTTATAAGTAAAAAGTAAAAGGTAAAAAGAATGCTGACAAAATAATGCAGGGGATCCTTCGCTTCGCTCAGGGTCCCCTGCATTATTTTATTCACATCTTTTGATTATTCGTAACGGATATTGTCCAGATAGAACGTACAGTGATGCGGATTACCATCCACATTAGCGACCCACGCAAAGCCCCCGCTGATATACGACAGGTCCTTGCCGCGCAGGTCGATCGTATACTCTTTCCATTCCTTGGAAAGAATGACCGGGCCGATCGAAGCTGTATCTGAATCGGGATATAACTGATTGGCGCCCATGCCTCCAACGCGAAACTCTTCGACACGCTCGCCGCCCATTTCGCCCTTGGCCCAGAACACAAGCCTTGACGCCCCTGTCAAATTATAACCACCCTTCTTGCCACCCCAATTGTCTGGCGGGTTCTGCCAGTAAATACCGATCCATTTACGGCCCTCTTTAGAACAGGCCACATCATAAACAATACGAACACAGGTTTTCCCATCTTTCACATCATATTGCCAGCCATCATCCAAGGAAACACATTCTCCGGTCGGCATGTAACCCGAAGGCGTAAAACGATTTCTAAATGATTTATCCCGGTACACATAAAACGGCTCAAAAGCCTTGGTATCGCCTGACTGAGGCTTAATCGCAGCAACAGGAATGGCCTTTTTAACAGAGGGCTGCACAGCTTTAGGGCTGGAACATCCCAGGATGGCCGCGGTTAAAACCGCGGCCATCACAGGATACATGATCTTTGACATGGATACTTTCAATTACTTGGCCGCTTCAAGCTCGACCAGTTTCTGCTGTGCCGCTTCCGCCGGCTTCCAGAACCAGCCC
Source organism: Candidatus Omnitrophota bacterium (assembly GCA_015234065.1). GTDB lineage: Bacteria > Omnitrophota > Gorgyraeia > Zapsychrales > Fredricksoniimonadaceae > JADFWS01. The sequence goes on along the minus strand of JADFWS010000007.1, from coordinate 21,955 downwards.
TGCGGGTCCCAGCACTGCGCGTAGAAATATTCGTTCACAAGCTTCTGGAACGTTTCTTTAGCCTTGCCATTCTGGCCGGCCTGGCGGTACGTATCACCCAGGACGAACAGTGACGTGCCAATATCATTCAGCGCCCAAAACGAATGGATCTTTTCAGGAGATTCCCACGGATATTCCGTCAGGCCCGCCTGCATTTCCTTGGCCTTGGCCCCGTACAGTTCGAGGTTCTTGGCCACATACGCCTCAACAGCCGCGACATTCTTGGCCGCAGATGCTTCCCACGCCTTCTTTACGATCCCGGCGGAAGACATATCGCTGAAATCAAGATCGATCCCCTTGGCCATCATATCCAGCTTGTCTTTGGCCGCCACGGACGGCTTCCAGAACAGCTTCTTCGACGGATCCCATGCCTGGCCAAACGAGAATTCTTTAGTAACACGTTCAAACGCCGCTTTGGCTTTTTCCTTATCCCCGGCGCGATTATACGCCTCACCCTGAATATAAACAGATGTCGCCACATCATTTAACGCCCAGAACGAAAAGATCTTCTGGTCATCGCCTGCCGGAAATTCCTTGAGCCCTGCCTGCATCTTGGCCGCTTCGGCCGCATACAATTCCAGGCACTTGCCGGTATACGCCAAAACGCCGTCCAGGTCTTTCATGGCCAGAGCGCCCCACGCCTTCGTCGTCAGCGTCGAGGAACGATGGTCTCCGAAATTATATGCCGCCTTGGCCTGCGCCGCAGGCACAACGACCGGCGCCGCGCCCGACGGGACAACGGGTATCGCCGCTTCTTCTGCGCGCGCGAAGCCGCCCGCCACCGCTAAAAACGCAACAAATACACTCACGATCACGACCTTCTTCATATCTACTCCTCCTGTTATTTTTTAAACACCCTTATTTTACGTCGCATGTACGGGAAAGTATGCCATACTTTCGCGCGATTTGCCAATTTACTTATTCCACAGGTCCTTGTACATATAATACACCTTACGAAGCTGGCGCATATAAGGACTTTTTGACCCGTCCCCCTGGCCTACAAGGCCGAACCATTCTTCATAATAATAACCACCCGCGAACGGCCCGACCACGTCGGCCTTGGTGTTATGCTTGGATGGTTCATAATTCTTCCACCACTCGTCCATCCATTCAAACGCGACACCGCCGATGGCATTACCTTCGCCGTCATCATATCCGGCGGAGTTCTCCAGAATGTCCAGCCAGTTGCCTTGATGATACGCCGCCTGGGCTTCCTCACCCTCGTCGAGCGTAAGGCCGCGGCCATACGCCGGCGCCCCATATTCCGTGATCATGGCCGGCTTGTTGGTGGCCCGCTTCACCGTATCCCAGAATGAACCGAACCCGTAATCCCCCCGGTACACATTCGCGCCGAAAATATCCACATTCGGCGCATTCTTGGCAAAAATATCCAGATACAGAATATCCCCATTCGCGATGGCCACCGGACGGTCAGGGTCGATCTCTTTAATGCGTTTCGCCACGTCATTGATGAATTTATAATACGCCACCGGCTTTTTATCCGCATTACACGCAACGCCGTAATTGTTCTCATTGCCCAAAAGCCAGAACAGGATATACGGCTCATCCTTGAACTCGCGGACCATCTGCTCGACGCTATCCATCATCCGGCGGCGGTGTTCGGGATTCTCATAATCTGTTCCCGTCGACCAGTCAGCGCCACTGCCCAGGGCATACTTCCCGACAAAATCGCCCATGATCACCATAATGCCATAATGGCTGTACATGTCACGCATGAGCTCTTTGTTGATCTTTTGATTATTGTGATACAGGCGAATGGCATTGACACCCATTTCCTTCATCAGCTGAAAATCGCCGACCACAGGTTCATCCGGGTCTTGCGTGTTATTCCCGTTCTTGTCGACCCAGGATTTGTAGGGGCTGTCGATCTTTCCATTACTATCACTGTCCTGGAACATCCAGTTCTCCACGGTCCCATTATCCGGGCTCTGGCCGACCTTGGTCGGCGTGTACGTAATGGCCTTGATCATGAACGGATGATTGTTCACGAACATACGCCAATGGCCGTTCGCATATTTGACGAGCGAAACTTTCTTTCCACCCAGATGCTTCCGGGGTTTTCCCAGGCGCTGACGAATAGCCGTCGGAAGCTTTTCCTCTGCTTTCTCGATCAGAGTTTTTGTTTCAATAACTCCCGGATACACATGAAAAACGTCATTTGTGGCATCATTATCATCCGAATTATCAATTTCAACTTTTCCGTATTTATAGACCAGATTAAGCTCCGGATGCCGACGCAAAATATTCTTGATCTTGCCAATGGCCGCTTGCGCGGGATACCACGGGGTGCGCCAGTACGTCCAGGCCGTGGTCTTTGGAAAATGAACAATGAGCGCATGATACGCCTTGATCGCCTCGAGAAAAAGCCCGCCCTTTTCAAAGGATAGCGCTACAAAGAACATTTTGACACCCGGGTCTTCGGCCGCGGTCGCCCATTTCAAATACGCAGCCTCGAGGTCCCTTGTATTCGCAAAATCCCAATGCGACCCGCTCAGCCTTCCTTCTTTATAGGCCTGCTTGTACGCAGGATTCTTCAGTACATCCCCGGTATTCGGATAAATCCCCTCACCCACGGCTTTCGCCAGCTCATTGGGATTACGCATCACATATTTATATTCCGGCGTTCCGACGTTGTGAAAGGAGCCGTATTTCTTATAATCCACTACCGCGTCCGTACCTGGCGTGGCCAAAACAGGGGCCGTCGGCTTAACACGTACAACCGTATCTTCTTCATTCTTTCCCAAAAGCGTGTCCAGGCTGGCCCGGCTTTTTTCCGCCACAGACCAAAACGCGCCGCGGCTGGGGTCCCACGATTGGGCATACGGATATGTTTTGATCAAATCCTGAAACGCCGCAATGGCCTTGTCATTCTGGCCCTGGTGCATAAGCCCCTCGGCACGGATAAACAACGCGGTCGCCACATCATTCATCACCTTATAATTCCCGACAATAGCCACCGGCGGAAACGCCGACAACTCCGCATGAAGCGCCATCGCCTGCTGCTCGTAGGCCGCCACCATGGCATTAACCACACGATCAATTTCAGTATAATCGCCTCTGGAAGACGCCGCCCAGCACTTCTTCACGAGATCTTCGGTGGATGCCCCCGCAAGGTCGTCCGGCGCTGCGACTGCCGCCGGCACAACAGGCGCCGCGCACGCGCTTCCCGCAACAATACCGGATGTCAGAAGCAGCAACACCGCAAGACCTGCCACACAAAAATAGAAATAACGCATCATCGAATTAACCAACGAGCACCCCCGTCCAAAGCTCTTTAACAATATGCTTTTGCATGAAAACATACACCGCCACGACCGGGATCGCAGTAATCGTCAGACCCGCCATCAGGACCGGATAATCCACCTGATGCGTGCCGGCAAAAGCCATGAGGCCTGTTTGCAGCGGCATAAGACTTTTATCATTGAGCAACAAATTCGCCAGAATAAACTCATTCCAGACATTCAGCGTGTTGTACATCACGATCACCGCGATTGCCGGACGGGCCAGCGGTAATGCCACATGCCACAAGATCTGGACCCGGCTGCATCCGTCAATACGCGCGGCATCTTCAAGGTCCTGCGGCATTTTATCAAAGAATGTTTTCAATAATAAGATGCTCAGCGGCAAACCCACGTTGATCATGCACAGGATATACCCGAGCGGGCTGTTCGTCAGATGCAGTTTACTCATCATGACAAACAACGGCACAAAAGATCCCGGAAGCGGGATCATCATCGCCGCCACAAACATATAAAAAAGAACATCCCTGCCCGGAAAGCGCAGGCGCGAGAACGCAAACGCCGCCAGCGATGCGATCATGACGATCCCGGCGACAACACTCACGGTGTAAAGCACGCTGTTCAAAAAATACACGCTGAAGTTCCCCCGGACCCAGGCCGTCGCGTAATTCCCGGCATTAAACTCATGCGGGAACAGCGCCTGATCCGTAAAGATCGTTGCGTTCGACATAAGCGACGAGCGGATCATCCAGAACAGCGGCAACAGGCACGCCGCGGCGGCTGCCATTAAAAAAATATGAACGGCCGTATTTTTGGCAACGCGTTCTAAAACATATCTGCTGTTGAATATATTCATGCCTGTTTTCCAAACCCCGACAACTTCTTTACCAAAAATGAAACCGTGAGCAATATAGCACCGAAAATAACCGCCTGTGCGCAGGCATAACCGAACTGATTTGTCCCGGACATGGCCCCCAGAATGCGCGTCACCGGAACTTCCGTATGATACACAAGGCCCTGATTCACCAGCGACAAAATAAGGACAAACACCTGCATGGACCCCAAAATCGTCAGGATCATGACCACCGTGATCACCGGGAACATCATTGGCACGGTCACATTCCAGAACATTCTCCAGCTACTGGCCCCGTCTACCCTGGCCGCTTCGTAGAGCTGGCGGTCAATGGTCTGCAGGCCCGCGAGCAGCAGCATAAAACCCCAGCCAAAACCTTTCCAGGCATGCACGACCGCAATGCACGTCAGCGCTGTTTTCGGATCAGAAAGCCAGCCATGAACAAGATTCGGCAAACCAGCCTGAACAAGAAACGCATTGAGCAGCCCGATCTGCTGGCCATTTTGCTGGCCGGCATTCAGCACCCAATTCCAGAGGATGCCGACAACCACTTCCGACAACACCGGCGGAATGAAAAAGATCACCCGATAAAAACGCTTCATGCGGATCTCGCGATCGCACGCCAGGGCCAGCGCGAACGCCAGCGCATTCTGAAACGTCAGCGCAATGAGTGTAATATACCCCGCGTGCCCGATGGACGCCCACCAGATTTGATCGCCGGCCAAGTCCTTAAAATTCTGGAGGCCCACAAACGTCATGGGGCCAATGCCCGGCCACTCATGCAGCGACACATAAAATAATTGAAAGAACGGATAAATATAAAACAGCAAAAAAATAACGACCGCAGGTAGCACGAACAAAAAATTTTTATATATATCTGCGTTCGGGATCTTCAGAGCCCTGATCTGTGCGTGAGCACCCATGCCGCGACTTTCTTATTTCTTTGCTTTTGCCATTTGCCGCGCCTTGACAGCCTGGACATCCTGGGCCACGCTCTCCGGCGACTTTTCGCCGATAATGATCGCCTGGAGCCCCTTGTCAAACGCCTCGATCACCAGTGGATCCTCATTGACCGGCCAGATCGTCGGATGGGTCATATTATCCATGGCTTTTGCAAAATCTCCCAGCACCGGGGGGATCATCCTGATCGCCTCACGATTAGCCGGAAGGTTTAATGTTTTTTCAGATAAAAAGACCTGCTGTTCTTTAGCCGTCAACCACTGGAGAAACCGAACAGCCTTGTCTTTATTTCTTGACGTGTTATTCACCACAAACCAGGAACCAGCGCCTCCCCAGCTTTTGAGGGGAAACGGCGATGCCATGGCCGGCAGCGGGACCACGCCGTACGATAACCCGGGGTTCATCCCCTTATACACATTCACACACCACCACCCGTTAAACGAGAATGCCGCACGCTCAAGCGCAAAGTCCTGCTCGGAATATTTGTTGCCCTTGGTCACAATGCCCTCGATAAAAGCCTTTTTATCGCGCAGTGTCTTAAAGATCGTCAATACCTTGATCCAGTCGGGGTCTGTGTACGGCACCTCTCCGCGCAGCGTCTGCATGACTTTCTGCTCGCCCATGATGTTAAACGCATAATTCGACGCAAAACAATCAAGCAGCCACATTTCACCGAAACCGGATACGAATGGCGTAACGCCCACGCGGCGCAGGGCCTCAATATCCAGAATGAATTCATCGAATGTCGCCGGCGGTTTGGCGATCCCGGCTTTTTTCAGCAGGTTTTTGTTATACACCATCTGAATACTGCTGGTATCGATCGGCACACCATAAAACCCGGGCGGGACCTTGCTGGCATTGCCCTCGGCAAAACGGGTTGTCTCCAGCGCCTTGGCAAACAGCGACTGCTCCCATGCCCCGTTATTCGCCTGGTACGCAGGCGTCAGGTCCATGACAAAACCGGCCTTAATAAATGCCGCTACAATAGATTTTTTGTCGAGGATCCCGTAAATATCGGGAAGGACATTGGCCTGGGCGGCCGCAATGATCTTTTGAGTATACGCATCCGAAGGGGCAAAGAGTTCAAGCTTGACCTTGATGCCGGTTTCCTGCTCGTACTGTTTGGCAAGCTGCTCGAGCACGTCATGGCGATCGGTCATCCAGTGCCAGACTTCGATCTGATCAACCGGCTTGACAGGGCTACCGCACCCGGATACCGCCAGCAGCATAAGGCCGCATATCACAGGCAATAACATTTTCATCCTGAAGGTCATGTGCCGCCCCATCTCCGACGGAATTAAATAAAGTAAAAATACCTTTTAAAAGAAGGTCGTATTTTAACATTCTGTTACATATTTGTCAAAAATACTTTGATCTCGGCAGGAGCCAGTGCGGCTGCCAGAAGCGCGCGCGATAATCTCACTTCAGCCGGTGCATGGGGCACCACATCCGCGTCACAGCCGTTCAGCTGAACAGCCTCAATGCGATAGGCGCCGGCATCTTTCTTTTTAGGATTCACGTACACGACCCGCACCGCCTTGCCCGCGAACTGGCAGGTGACCGCGGCCTCACCTGACGCGGAAAATTCCTCGGCCACGAGTTTTGGAGACAGGATAAGATCCCCGCCTTCGCCGCGCACGCCATACGCCTGTGTGAGCAATGTCAGGACATACCAGCTGGCCGAGCCGGTAAGAAAATGATACATGCCTCGGCCGGTCCCATCAAAATATTCCGGAACACCCGGATAAATGAACGCTTTGCCCGGCGCCATGCTCATATCGTACAGCGAGCGCAGCACCTCAAACCCTTCGCGGGCAAAACCCTGCTTATACAGCGCATAGCCGTACATGACCGCCATATGTGAAAAAACCGCACCATTCTCTTTTGTGCCAAATGCAAAACCGAACGCCCGTCCGAGCGCCAGATGCGTTTTTACGCCGAAATCCGTGTTCAACCGAAAACCACCCAGGTCTTTGTCTTTCAGAAACTTTCGGACCGACTTAATGATCTCGTGCGTATCTTCCGCATTGGCAATGCCGTGCATGACCGGAAATACCTGGCCTGTTAACGTCATCCATACACGGCCGGCCTTAAACCCTTCCACGCGCTCGCCCTGATTATCATAATATCCATTGAACCAGGTGAAGGCGCCGGCATCAGCCGGCACGGAAACTTTTTCCTGCTTGCGGATATGCGCGGACATCCACGCGCCTTTGGCACGCAGGTCGGATACCACCGCCGCAATATCCAGCTCACACGTATCGCCCGAAAGCTCGGGCTGGACCGCTTTAAAATATTCGTCGAACAAGCGGAATTTCTTTTCCGCGATATTGTCATAATTCACAGGGGACGACAGCGTATCGAACAAAAGCTTAAGCTCCGCCGCCACGGTGATCGTCTTAAGATTACGCGCCTGGGCCGTGATCTCGAGCAATTCCGCGATCGACAACAGGTTCCCGGCATAAAACGACATGAAGGCCACGCTCTCGCCGCGTTTGAAAGCCATATCCAGGCCGTCGTTCCAATCCGCACTCTCCAAACGAGTAATGTTGTGCTCGCCCACATTAAAGAACGGGACCAGATTCTGGACCAGAATATGCTCCAGCACCGTGCCGTAATAGACGCCGTCTTTGCGGCCTTTCAGCTGACTGCCGTACGCCGGTGTCCAGGCCGTATTCTTTTCAAAGGTGCGCGAAGCCTGAAGATCCGCAAAATACGGCGCCTTTTCAAAAAGAAGGTCCGTATCCCCGGATTGATTGATATATAAAAGTGTGGTCAAAAAAGGCCAGGCCCCATGATCCATCCAGACGCGCGTGATCGCATTGCGATCCGCCATGAATTCACCCGGCTTTTGCCCGATGATCGTGGCATTCGAGCCATCGATACGAATGCCGGCAAAATTATTCAGCAACTGATCGCGCACCGACTCCGGTTCAATCAGGATAAGCGACAAGAGGTCCTGCCAGATATCGCGCCAGCCTTTACCGCCTTTGCCGTAATCATGATCCGGCAGAAACGAGCACCCGAAAATACGGCGCAGGACCGGCTGAAGCGTGACCCAGCGCATCCACGCGTCAAAATCAGGGTCTCCGTCCTCAAACAGGATCGACGATGTTTTTCCGGCCCAAAATGTTTTATTAGCCTCCAGCGCCTTATCGAACGCGGCGCTGGTCTTAAACCGCGTGAACGCCGCAACCCCGTCATCGCACGACGCGCCGATACCGGCCGCGATAATAAATTCCTTGACTGCGCCGGGCTTTAAAGACACCCTGGCAAAACGCAGCGCGCCCATCGCTTCCCGGCCCTGAAGTTCGGGCTCGCTCAGCTTGCGCAACGGCAGGTTCTGCATGACCGCCTCGGGCCGGTCAAGCGTACCGCTCTCGCCGCAACATGCTTCGATCGTGGGGAACGCCCCCTGCGGCGCGGCGCCCTCGCCGTCGGCACCGAAAACATAATATGTATTCTTTCCCTGCTTGTGGCCCTCTTCATTGAACAGCATGGTCGGCGTGACGCAAACGCCGTCGGCACACACGTCGATCCGGTGCAATAACGCGGTCACGTGCTCATGATCATGCTTGTTCGCGAGCGCACGGCCGAAGATCGGGATCGCCGCCGTCGGCGTAAAAGCCACCACCTGATCTGAAATGTTTTTAACCGTCACCCGCGTAAGCTCGAGCGTTTCTGCGGATACCGGAACAAACGTAAGCGTTTCCGTGGCCAGGCCCAGGGCTGGAAATGAACGCACCTGCTTATGCCACAGCTGCCCGATCTCGACAGATACAGATGCGTCCGCAGCATCCCCGATACCGGCCACACCCCGGCCCTCAACCGACATGAAGAAATTGCGAACAGGCTGGCGCAGGTCCTCGCGGGACGCGGGACGCGTAATATATTTCCCTTTATCCAATTTAATATCACCGGACAAAAGCGGCGTAATGGCAGATTTGATGCTGTTCCCGTCGGGGCCGCACAGCGGCGCGTAAATAAGGCGCGACCATGCCGCATCCGTAGAACGGAACGAAACGCCGTCGGAAAGAAATGAATAGAATTTTTTCTCGGAAGACATAACGGAGCGATATTCTAACGTAGGAAAAAATAAATGACAAGCGAAATTATGCGGCGGTTTCGATGGAATACTTGACAAGCCGGTGCATGCGCATAAAAGACACCTTGTGAAGCTCGATCCCGGCTTCGGCGAGCTGCGGCGAGGTATTGTGGATCCAGCGCACGCGGCCGCTTAAAACGACCGCATCTTTCCCGTCGGGAAGCTCGACCTCCAGGGACAGGCGGTCATCCAGAAGAAGTTTCTGGCGGGTGGCAATACGCAGGCCCGAGCCCGACGCGTCGCGTAAAAGCACATCGGCCCCATAAGCGCTGTCCGTATCATGAAACCTGGCCGGAAAGCGAGCAGGAAAACGCTCAAAAAGCCTGTTGTCGTTTGGAACGTGTGTATCCACTTTAATACTCTCCATCCACCACAGAGAAGAGGTTATACAACTTCGCGGGAAAGAAACCTGGTGCTCAGCGTACTATCAAGGTCGTCACGCGAGCCGTCGATAATATCAGAAAATGTCAGCCCCACGCGATATTGATCGGAATCCGACAGCTTGCGGACCCACTTGACCTGGCCAATGACCAGAACAGGCTCACTGTCCGGCTTCAGCGCCAGCTCGATCGCAACCTTTTCATTTAACGGAATCGCATGATCAGAAAGGAACCCAATACCGTCACGAGAAATATCTACGGTCTTGGCGCGAGAAAAAGCAGAACCATCTTTGCCATCTACCGGTACATAGCAGTCAAAACGCTTGGATTGTCTCTTGTTTTCCATGTCCATAATTATATTTTATCCTTCATGATCATTTTTGCAAGGAATTTTTAGACTTATTGTTGAAACCTAACCTTAACGTTTACAACACTTTGCATCATGAGAAAACGCTTCCAACAAAAGAAGTATAACATGAAAAACCTGACTTGCAAAGCCCAGGACAAAAAAATCTTGAAAAATTCGCTTTCTTCGACTTTACTCTATGTATAATACACGCATATGGCTCAAAAGAAACAGAAACTTACAATTAAAGAGTACCAGGTGCAACGCGAAAAACAGGCCAAAAACCGCTTTAAAATCACTTTATACCCTTGGCCGGTCCTGGCCGCGCTTCTTCTGCCCCTCATTGTTTTCTTTCTGCTACTGGGAACATATTTCTTTTACGTCCGGACATTAAACAATCAATGAACCTGACTTCGACCGATATTATCATCTTCATTGTTTTTTCCCTCCTTCTTCTTAAAGGATTCTGGCAAGGCTTTGTCCGCGCGCTCATCGGGCCGTTAGCATGCGTTATCGCGGTCATGACCGCATGGCTGCTGTGGGTCACGACCAAGAACTGGTACCTGTCTTTTTTAACGCTGACACTTGGCCAGATCATGCTGAGCTGGGCCATGGGCCTTGCGATCCGGGCATTCGATCATGCGTTTCCGCCTAATCCACCGCTCATCAGCCGCATTCTTGGCGCCGGCATCAGCCTGGTTTGGGGCAGTGTCTGGGTTATTCTGATCACCGCGTTTTTAATGCTCCTTCCCTCACAAGTTATGGACATCGGAAAGACGCAAGACGATATCCGCGCTTCCCAGTATTACCGGATCGTGGCATTATATATCCCGATATTTCCGGGTACAGCTGAAGATTGCGGGCGCGAAGCCTGCTACGCAGGCCCGGAAAAAGTGATGGCGTCTTTAAGCACAGGCAATGTTGCGCCTTTGCTCAACGACCCTCGCGTAAAAGAGCTTTTACGCGACCCCGAATTCATGTCCGCGTCGCAAAACCGCGATTACGCCAAAGTGTTCAACAATCCAAAACTGCAGGTATTGATCAAAGACCCGCGCTTTATCATGAATGCACTCCGGGCGTATCCGCAAATACGCCACGACCTGGAAAAGGCCAGAGCCGAAAACCCGGACAATCCGTAATGCCTGCGCGCCCCCGAAATGCCGTGTTTCAGCGTAATAGCCAGCCCGGCTTGAATTTGGCCGCCCTGGCATGAAGCTCGTCAAAATCAAATTGCGCCCGCGCCTTTTTATCCGCATTTTTTTGAGCTCGGGCGGCCCGCTTGAGGGCGGCAACAGCCTGGGATACGCGTGTATACGCCGGGCCTTTCTGCCGCTTGACATTGATGCAATGTTCTATAACGTCCAGTAACGGTGCCGCCGACGGGCCTAACGCCCGCATCCGCGTGCGATACTGACGGATATTGAACGCGGCCCCGGTACTCATTTCACAGATCGTCAAGCCAAGCGCATAAAGATCCGCGCGCTCATCCTGACGGACGCGGGCATTTCTTTCTTTCCAGTCTTGCGGCCACATATATCTCTGCGCGCCCGTCGTTTCCGTAATAGTTCCAGCAGGAACAGCAAACCCCAGGTCACACAAAACCACGCTCAGGATTTTTCCCGTTGCCGGATCAACATCCACAATAAAATTATCCGGCTTGATATCCCGATGGAGCATGTGACGGGAATGCAGTTGCTGTACTGCTTCGGCCATACGCCGGGCCAGTTCCGTCACACGCGCCGGGTCAAACGGCCGGCGCGGATCAACAATTTTATAATTTCCATAATTTGGCTGAATGGAATACATCGTGAATCCCTCCCGGCAGGCCGCCAGCGGCAGAGCCAGCGACGGGATCTGCCCCTGGGAATGCAGCTGCAGCAGCGTATCCACATCATTGGCCTGATGTTCCACGTTATCCAGCGCCGACAGGGAACACTCATCATACTCCAGGTATTTGACCGCATATTGCGCCGTCAGATACCTCCCAAATTGGACTTTCTGGAATGCCCCGGTTAAATGGTCCGGGCTCCAATCAATATTCGCGGTTTTTGTAAGAAGGTCATCCAGCACAACTCCACGGATACCGGGATGGTCCAGCATTTTTGTTTGCCAGAATGTATCTGTATCGGCCTTGGCGGAAGATTCGAGGCGCAGATCCTTGGCCATATGGCTGATCAGTTCGTGATACAGGATCCTAGCCTGGAGCAACAACGGCAACGTAAAGAAATACGGGGAAAGCGACACGACACGTTCCTTGATGCGGCACGCGGCCACACACCCCCTGGTCTGCTCCAGCGACGTGGTAACGCGCACAGTCCAGCATTTTGGCCTGGGTGACGCCCGGCCATAAACAGCCCCCAGCAGATACAATGCCCGCTGAACACTCCGGGCTTCATACGCCATAGGCTGGTTTTTCTGATCCAGGAGCCGCAACCCCTGCACCGGCGCAGACCAGCAAAGCCGCTTGACGCCATCGCGTGTTTCAATATTCTGCTGGACCTCCGGCGGCACAGGCATGTCATACGCACGCGGCTGATCGGTTTTACTATCCGGCAGAAAAGCCTGCAACTTCCCGCGCCTCGCGTCGGCATTGCCTGACGGCGTGCTCCGCCATTGCTTGACACACTGCGGCCATGCCCGGTTGTGCCGGACAAGGATAAGGATATTCGCATGATGCTGTTCGCGCGCCAGGCTGACGCTGTTTTCATCAACAGCGAACGCCGCGCGGATACCGGCATGCTTATTCAAAAAAACCGCCAGCTGCATGGCCGTTGCCTCAGAATCCGCGATCATAACGCAATCCGTCATGATCCTGCGTTGAATGTGGCGGACCATATTTTTCGCAAGCCCTGGCCAATTATGTTCATTAACGCGAACACGGCTCTGAAAAACGTAGCTCTTATTCAAATGAACATACCAATAAAAGATCGCGGGCATGGTAAAAATAGATTCAATGACCATGGCCACAAACGCATTGGACGCGCCGGCAATGCATGCATTGACTGACCAGGATACGAACAGGATAACAGACCAGTAAAAAACATCAAACCCCAGAAGCCCCTTGTAACGCGCATATATATTCTGCCGGAAGACCCCGAATATATTGGCTCTCGACGCCAGCCCTGTCTTCCCAATAAAAACATATCGAAGGCTTTCCCGCTGTCCGATCAGCTCAACAACCGCAACAAGCATCGGAAAGATCACAAAGAATGTCATGATGCCCTGATCAAACGCGGTCTTGACCAGCGCCCCCACGATCATGTTGCTGAACGATAAAGACCAGCGGTCATTTAAGAACGTCAAATACGCGTACATAAAGCTTCCCGACGCGGCTCCTGCCATCGCCCAGCGAAGCAGGCGGCCAAACAACATCGCGCGCCACCAGGACGCTCTTTTCATTTCACGGGGCCACGCAAGCCCGTGCGCGCCTTTTCCGGCAACCGCCATCAGGCGGAGCATATTCGCCGCAAAGACCGCAACCGCGTACATCAGCATTTCCGGAAGAATACCGTACTTAAACCACACGGCCGCGTGCCACGGCAAATCCAGAAATCCATAAATGATGCCACTCGCCGTCAACGCCAGCATTGCCGGAGCCACGCCCAAACGGCGAGCCCTGCCATCGAGGAATACCGCGCTGCCGGCATATACCATAAACACAGCAATGGCAACGCCGAGCTTTGCCGAAGCGAGCAAAAGCCCCGGTGCAAAATAAAAACTGACCACAGATATTCCGATAAAAATGCCGAGCAGCCCGAGCGAAGAACGAATGAGCCACGGAGCCTCAATGGCAAAAAGTGTGCTCATTCTTTCCAAAAAGAAAAGCACGAGCGCAAACAATCTAACCGCATTCTGACACAGCCCTCGGCCCGCGCGCGCAACACTTTGCCAAAGCTCGTCCTTTCTGTCATAAATATATGCACCGATATGGCACGCGGACCAAACAACGGCGATGATGCCGGTGAAGAACCATTTTTCTTCGGAAAATATCTGCATCCCGAGATGCCCTGCCACCAAGCCACCCACCCATAACGGACAAGCCGGCATGCCCGGCGGGACCTTCAATGACGCCTCAGACAAGAACGCACCCTTCTTTGCCTGCACAATCGCAGCCATCATGCGCCTCGCCGGAGCCCATATTTTTTCACCTTTCGCCGCACTGGCACGAATAATGCCCTCGGGGATCTCCAGCATCCGCTCATGGCCAACATAAATTCTGTCAAAACGCTCGAGGCCAAGCTGTTGAATACTAGCGGCGGAAAGCGTAAACACACTGCGGTCATTGCCGGGATAATACGCGGTTCCCATGGAATCGCCCAAGAACACCACACGCTGGCCTTGAAGTTCCCTCAGAACCGCAGGTAAAAATCCGGCTTTCTCATGCAATGCAATATATACGGTCTCCGACGATATTAACGCCCGGGATTCCGAAGGCAAAAGTCCTGCTTTTTTTAGCGGTTCAATGTGCCGATTAACACGGTCCGCGATCATATGGCACCAGCGCCGCTGGCTTTCTTCCTTGAGGGAAAGAAAAAGATCGTACGGCGCGTTCAAAGAAATCTTTTGGCCAGGCATATTTTCAGCCAGGCCGACATGATCAAACACTTCATGCACTGAACGCCGGAATATTTCTGTCAACACACGGCCAATATCCCCGGACAGATCCTCTGTCCCGGGCGCCTGCTTGCGCAGCCGGGCCTCTCCATTCATTAATTCATACCAGGCCGCGCCGGTATTCGTAACCAAATAACAGCGGCCTCTTTGTTGGCTGAAACGCAGCGCAACACCTTTCCCAAGATGCGATAAGAAAGAATCGCGGGAACGCCCGGTCACAATGATCACATGCACGCCCGACGACAACAACGCTTCGATCCTATTGGCCATGAGCGAATCAAGAAGCGCCTCATCGATCCCGATGACCGACCCGTCAAAATCAATGATCACTGTGTCAATCGCGGCCAGCCGCACACGGTCCTGCAGCCAGCCCTCAAATGAGATCGCGTGCGCAAGCGCATACTCTTCAGCAATGGCCTGTAATAATTTCAGCCCTTCAGGGTCAGCATTACTGACCGTGATCACCATCTCCTCGTTACCGCAACCGGCCTTCAGGCTCTCATCAATGATGCTTTTAACTTTTACTTCTGTCCTGGCCCAATCAATATGCGCGCCGCGTACCGCAGGGTCGGCCAGAATAAACGGACGTTGCCGCGGTGAAAAGAAAAATGAGTGGAATTCTGATAACGGAACTCGAAACGAAAACCCTTTGTCCGTCACATGCAGGCGCGATGCCAACTCGGAATGCCTGTGCAAATACGCCGCAATCCCGAGGCTAAGAACACCGCCATTGATCTCATGCTCCAGAATATGCCGATACTCGGCCACACGCCCCCTGTAATCCGGATGGCTGTTCACAAGCTCAAGATGCGATAACTTTTCCCGGTATGTCTTTAACGAAACAAGGCCGCCAATGACCTGCTGAAGAAGCTTAAAATATCCGCCGGAAAATTTACATTCCTGGACGATGAGCCGCCGCTTCCCGTTCTCGGTCGTAACCGCAACCTGGTCGAATTCTTTAACTTTATTAACCGCTTTTAACGGAACAAACCTGTTCGTCCCGTCGAGAACGCCGGCCCGGGTCGACTGCATAACCTGCCCAAACTTGATCGCCAGCTCATCAAGCCCGGTCACCTCGCCGGAAATGCCGCGGATCCGGTTATCCTGATCCATCGTATTCAATTGTGCCGCCGAGACGGCATCCTTCAGCGCCTTGCGCGCGCTCACATGAACCAAGTCACGGCCTTCACCTTCAAACCCCAAAAGCTCCAAAATCTTCTGCTCAAAAACCAGCCCGTTAAAATGCCGGATCCGTTGGCCTTCAGGGCGAAGATCGTTGAATTCCCTTATAAAACTGAACTGCGCTTCCAGGCGGCGACGAACACGAAAGATATCATTGAGAAAATCACGGAA
The DNA here is from genome assembly GCA_015234065.1 of Candidatus Omnitrophota bacterium. Classification (GTDB taxonomy): domain Bacteria; phylum Omnitrophota; class Gorgyraeia; order Zapsychrales; family Fredricksoniimonadaceae; genus JADFWS01. Next base: position 6,045 of record JADFWS010000007.1, on the reverse strand, counting down.
AGCCCGCTCTATATCCTCATTAGAACTACATCTTGTCTCAAAAAATTCTATGTAGCGTGCCGCACGTGGGGAAAGATACTGAAATGCTGGATGCCGGTCAAAACTGATCTTGCCTTTGAAAGAGACAACCATGGTGCTGATCGATGTACAGGCATATGATTCCACATCAAGCGGCGGCGCATTCGCCTGGATCACATGCCAGATCGAAAATGCCAAAAGAATATCCGCACCGAGGCTCTGCAGAAATTGTTGGCGCGCCGGGATCTCCGCTTCCAAAAAGATACCGGCCATCGATACGTTCGTTTTTCTGAAAACATCCGCAGTCAATTCGACACGCTTCGCGGGGCCCCGCAACGCGGCTCTGACTCTTTCCAGCGCCGCAATGAATGCCTCCGCGGCCTGAAAACCTTTTTGGGGATCGTCCACTAAAGCCCGACGGAGAAAATCCATCATTTCGGGCTCCACGTTGACCGGGCCATCACGCACAAAGAACTTTTCAAAATCATTAAAACCCCGGGAATTATATTCTTGCAGCCCATCCTGGCCGAACAAGAGATACAACAACATGGTGCTCAGGGCATACACATCTTCTTCCGGGCCAAAAACCATATCTTTCGTGACCGTGATCGTTGACCATGCCGGGCGCTTGATCCACTCAGGCTCCAACTGATCGCGCCAGATCATGCGACGCTTGCGCGAGGAAAAATCAGGGTCAAAACATGCCGCCATCAGTTTACGTGCCATAAACTCATCCGACGTGCTGAACGCCACATCATAATCAAAAAGAATAACCCGGCCTTGATCCGTAACCCAGACATTCAACGGGTGCACATCCGCATGGACCCCGACATGATCATGAAAAACTTTGAGCGCTCGCGCCACCTGAAGAATAATATCGACCTTCCCGGCCGTTGTGATGCCTCGAAAAAACGGGTCCTTCAGCGGCTTGCCAGGCGGCAATGTCGTCATCACAATAGTTTTAGCGCCACGCACATCCAGGAAAGCCTCGGCGGTGTTCAAGCCCTGAAAACCCAGCCGGCCGATCTTTTGATAGAGGGCTGCCATCGGGACAATGGTTTTTGCCTCATCAAGAGACTCCAGCACAAGCGCCTGCTTCACCCAGCGCGGATCGCCTTTATAGGTCACTTTCGACGTGATATTTATCCTTTTATTTCTTTGCTCAAAGACCATATCTTTGGGGTCACATACTTCCCAGGTCACACCACCCTCTTCATAGGTTGTTCCGGGCCGGCGGGACTTGAATAACGATGAGCACATTCCAAGAAGGGTTGTAAACAAAGCGGGCAATGCCAACGACACAGGTATCCCCAATAGCGGCGACGCGCGGCCGGCGGCACCGCTCACAGCCAGAAATTCCGTCGCGGCCGAAGCGTGCGGTACGCCGAAATGCAGGGCCGCCATCCCGGTGAGGCACAACAACAATAATCGGGACACACTATTTCTATTCGGATTGTTCGGGTTATTCGTCTGACATAGCGTATCCTTAGAATGATCGGTCAATGCTTGTTCGCGCGCGCGGATATACGGCAGGATCTCGTCATTAAAAAGTGTTTCGACATTCGTCCACTCTTGTCGAATATCCTTTAAGGCCCTGTCAAATTTCTCCTTACGTTCGGCATCTACGGCAATAACCGTTTCATCAATAAAAGACCCCAGGTCTACAGCCGGCACCGGGTTTTCTTGCGTGCCTTTATATTGCGCCAAATGCGCTTTCTCTGCCGGAGTTCTTTTTCGTGCCGCGAATTCAAGCGCACTCAATGATGTCGCAAACGCCTCGATTTGCCCGGAAATACGGCCTGAGTACGCCTGCCCGCCGCCAACCGTTGACCGTTGAATGCAGGCATCCAGGCTCGCCGGTGTGGCCAAAACCATGTCGATCCATAACAGAAGATATGTCATCGCGTCGCCTACCAGGCTGTGGCGCGCCTTCCAGCGTGCTTCAAACGGACGCTCTGCAGGATCAGCAACAACCCAGATCAGGCGCTCGGCAAAATCGTTAAAAACATCCGCCCTGCCCGCAATCGTGCGCAACACCAGCGCGCTCTTTTGGAATGCCTCGACAGGGATCGGCAGCTCCGGGTTGACGGGCCCAGAACACGAAGACCTCGTATTGTGTTGCGTGCTCCCGAAACTTTTCAGCCCATAACCTGCAAGAGCGCACGCCATAAGGAATGTGCACGGTGTGGCGCTGAAAAGCCCCAGCCCCACGATGCCGCCCCAGAACCCGGCCACGACCCCTAAATAAATTCCGGCCCACTGGGCGTTTGACCAGGGCAACCGCGGCAGCCATTGCGCCAACGGCGACGCGTACCCGCCGTTCCCCCACCAGATAAGCCCGATCGCGTACGGCACGGTCGCCACCGCATTAATATTGGTCATGGGCAGGTTCAGACGCATAGCGCCCAAAATAACAAACGCCCAATAGATCAACCCAACGGTGGCTGTTGAAAAATACATCGTATGCGCTGTTTTCAAATATGCAAACCAGTTGCCTTTGAACCGCGCCGTCCATAACAACGAACAAAAAAGGTACACAATAAAGAACGGGAATGCCGAGCCGAAGGAATGCAGAAAATTAATAAATACCTGATGGCCAAAACCGCTGCCCGGCAAAACCCGTCCATATAACGGGAACACATAGTCATACCAGAGAGTATTCGTCCAGCCGATAACAAGCGTATCCAGCACAAGGCCCTTCACCATCAGCCACCAGCCAAGCGGCTTTTTATCGATCATCGCCGTGATCCATCCAATAACAGTGCCCAAGCCGTAACAGGCGAACATCACATATAACGAAGGAACATGATCCAGTGCGTGCGGATACATCATCAGGCCGGCAGCTGCGCATACCGTCGTAACAACCGCCGCGGCACCCAGGAATAATAGGGACACACTATTATTGTTCGGTTTGTTCGGATTGTTTGCGCAAAATAGTGTGTCCCTATTAAATACGCCGTGAGCCGTATGTGCCGCGGCATTGGTGGAAGCGTTACGCACAACGTTGAACACGTCGCGCGCCGCTTCACGATCGCCCGGGAAATGTAACAGCATAAAAAGCCATTGTGGCATGCGGCACTGACGGATCAAAAAGTTTTCCACAGACGGGCACCAGGCACAGGCAATTTTCTCTTTAAGAATATCGCTCTTGACCCAATGAAACCATGCCCGAAAAGGAATCATCATGCCCGGAGATTTATGAGATGAAGCCGGAAATAAATATTGAATGATCCCAGAACCGGTCTTAAGGCGGCGGACAATATTAAGATCGCCTTTGGTAATCGTTCCGGCGGGCTCGAACACGGATTCCAGCGCTGCGAACAGCTCATCAGCCGCGCCGCCTTCATCATCGATCAGCACAATAGGACGCTGGGCCACTTTCTTGGTCTGGACCACGACCATCATATCCGCCATCAGAAGCGTCAGCGCCTCACCGCCGGGCGTCAGGACCATGCGCAGCGAACGATAATTGCCCAGAAAACGCTCCATCGTATAATCCGTGGTGAACAAGACCTGCTCTTCAAAACAAGCCAGCGCATATGTTTCATTATTCTCCCATGGCGCTTTATGCGTGCCTGACCACAAGACCGCCTGGAACAGGTCCGGCCTGTTGGCCTCCTCCACAACGATCTGCCACGCCAGCTCAAAAGCCCTGCCGCGGCTGATGACCCGAACCGGGATCCCGCGCGCCACTGTTTCACGCATGGTCTCTGCCATCGCCTGCCACTGGGCATCTGTTCCGGCATCACCGCCAAAAACAATAGGCTCATGCAAAGCCTCGAACATGCGGATACCTTCGCGGATCACGCGGCGGCGTTCCTGTCTTTCAGTTTCTGTCACCTGCGCGGGCTTCAAAGGATTTTTAATAATATTCAACAACGCCTGCGGCGGTTCTTTATTCCATGTATCTTCAGCCCAGGCTGTAAAATCAAGCTTGCTCATAACACGGTCCGGTAAACCCGCCTTCTGCCAGTACCGGTCGAACGCCTGCATGACCGGCTTCCAAAAATCGCCAAGGCATTGCACCCGATGCCCACGGACAACCGCTTCGAGGATCTCCTCCATGGTGCCAAACCCGCCGGGAAGCGCGATCACGCCCTTGGCAAAACGGAACAAAGCTTCCTTGCGGAACATAAAATGATTGAACTCCCAAACCTTTTCCGCATACACATTCAGCGGCTCAAAAAAATTCAACGCAATGCGCACCACACGGGTCATGGTTGCCATTGTGACCTGCGCTCCGTGACGACTACGCTCCTTGATATACCCCACGAGCGGGCCTTCCATACCCGCCGGGCCGCCGCCTGTCACGATCGTTTCGCCCAGGCGCATGATCCATACACCCAGGGCCTCGCCCATTTCAAACACTTTCAGCGGATGCCCCCGGCCGGTACGCGCACTGCCAAAAACACAAATATCATGCCAAAGCCCGAAAGTGCGCTCATAGACCTTCTCCATCTCTTCAAGCAGGCGCTCGATCAAAACCTCAACTGTCCGGTGAAAACACCGCGTATCTCCGTCGTCAACCATATTGCGCCACCGGGCAAACGGCATATGCGGCAGGCGCAGCACAGCTTCCGCGATATCATCGGCCAGCGCAACCCCTTCGACCGCGGGATTCGGCATGTTAAACGAGACGTCAATACCCGGCGCCTGTTTAAGGAACACAACCAGGTCTGAAAAACGTTCCTTCAATGCCAAGGCCAGCACGCGATCATTCTCCAGCGCGCTCATATCGCCCGAAAGAAGCCCCTTGGCCCCGCCGGATATCGCCGTCTTCTCGTCAGGAAAAACTTCCAGATAGCCTTTTGCCTGCAACAGGTTGAACGCACCCGGAAAATGTTTCTCCAGCTCGCTTTTTAATATAAATGCCCGCGCAAAGAAGTTGATCAGCCGAAGCGTGCGGTCCATGCTGGCGGGGTCTCCCAGCCGCTGACTTGAAAACGCCACCGAGACCGGGATCTTCCTGTTAAAAAGCGTTTGGAGTATTTTCCGGCGAAGATCCGCGGCTTCCTGACGCTGGCTATCCGTCAGCCCCTCTTCGATCAGCACGTTCGGATCAGACGGGTCCGGCTCAAGGACGCACAAATGCTCAACACGATTCGGCCCAAGCGCAAGGTCCTGATCCACATGGTGTAAGACCCGTAAATACATCCCCGGCCGCCAGGATTTCCCGGCGTGTATCGTGGTCTTCATTTTTATTTTCTTCTGCGCATAACGGATCGCCGGCGCATACAGCCAGGGAAAAGTATATTTGTCATTGCCCACGAACGAGATCCCCACGATGCGCCGGGCTGCGACCAGGTTTTCATGCTTGAGCTCTTCACAGACCCGCTGAAAATGTTTGATCTCATCCAACGCAAGCGTGCGCGCGGCCAAAGCCTCGATCAAGAGGCGGCGTAACTGCTCAGCAGGCAACAGGCCGGACTTCCACCGGGACGCATCACATAACCAGCGCATTTCCTCTAAAGCCGTATTAAACTCGGCATGGCTTTTCTCGGGCATGATCCCGAAGCAATGCGCATCTTCGACAACCACTTTCTTACGGATATCCTCAATGAGTGCCGCAAGAGTCATATGTTCATACCGGGCCATTTCAGCCGCCTGTTCCTCAACAGGCCTGGCCCACACGCGATACATCTGATCGCGGCGCTGGCCGTAGAGGACCGCGACCTGCAAACGGCCCTTTGATTCCCTGGCCGCATCTTCAGCACCAAGCACGGCAAACTTTAATCCGCGAATATCATTCACCGTCACTTCAATATAGGTGACCCCCTGCGCCAGAGACCGCAACAACCCTTTGCGGATAAGGATACGGTCAAGGCCGGGGTCGCTGTCCGTCAACGCACGCATGAATTCAAAAGCCCAGCCGAATTCCTTGTACCCGCGGCCTTTAAATCCGTCAAACGTCACATATTGGCGAAGGTTCTTCACCACAAAATTCGGCACTTCTTTGGCATCCGCATCAGATCCCACTGCCGCATAAAATATCCGATCAGCCTCCGGTTGAGGCAATTGTTCAGATGT
>JADFWS010000079.1 GCA_015234065.1 Candidatus Omnitrophota bacterium | reverse complement strand
GATCGCGCTTACGGATCTCTCTTTTACTGCGCGTACGGCATCGTGAAGCGACCCTACACTTTCATCCGCGCACACAAGCGTCCCGGCGAGGCGTGTCACTTTCTGAAGGCCTTCCCAATCCGCCTTCGGCACCGGTTGTTCCAACAGCACGGGCCGGATCCCCTGCGCTTTAAGCGTTTTTAAGAATTTAAGCATCCCTTCCGCGTCAAACCCCTGGTTGGCGTCGAGAATAATATCCGCCTTCGGCGCGGCTTTTCGAACAGCACAAACGCGTTGAAGATCCAGGCCCCTGTCCTTGCCAACCTTGATCTTAAATGCCTTAAAACCCTGGCGGGAATACGCCTTTGCCGCCGCCGCGGCTTCCTCCAGGCTTCCGATCACGATCGTAATATCCGATGTCAACGGCACCGGCTTTTCACCGAACAAACGCCACAGCGGGATCTTAAGTGCGCGCGTAAGTGCGTCGAGTACCGCCATCTCAACCGCGGCCAGCGCCGCGTGATTGCCGGTGAGCCTTTCTTTCAGCGATCCCAGCAGCGCGCGATAATCCGAAACGTCCTCGCCCAAGAGTGCCGCACCGACTTCTTTCAAATTGCGGATCGTGGCTTCGATCGTTTCGCCTGTAATGTGCGTCGCGACCGCCGCTTCGCCAAACCCTTGAACACCCGACGCCAGCTCAATGCAGAAGAACACATTATGCAAAGTATTGTGCTGGCCCGTCGCGATCCGAAACGGCGTCACCAAAGGTGCCGAGATCTCCCGGACAAAAAAAGATTGAATACGCATATTGAACCATCCGCCCTAAAGAACGGGGCCTCTTAAAAAACAACCCGGCTGCAAGACCACGTTCATGATCTAGCCAAGCCGGGTCGCATTAAACATGTGCTAATTATTTCTTTCCGAGCAGTGCGAACATCTTTTTCTTGTACGCCTCAACACCGGGTTGATCGAACGGATTCACGCCCAGGATATAGCCGGAGATCCCAACACCCTTCTCAAAGAAATAATACAATTGGCCGATATGGAACGCATCCGCGCGTTCGAGCGTCAAGAGTAAATTCGGCACGCCGCCTTCATAATGCGCGTCGGCCGTCGCGTGATACGCCTGTTTGTTCACCCAGTCCAGGTCTTTGCCGGCGATACAATTGAACTTGTCGATATCGAGAGGATCATTCGGGATCAAAACCGCGTCCCCGGCCTTGTCGATCATGACAAACGTCTCAAAAATATTCCGCATCCCGTCCTGCATGAGCTGGCCCATGGAATGCAAGTCGGTCGAAAGGATGGTCGACGCCGGGAAAATACCCTGTCCGCCCTTGCCTTCACTCTCGCCGTACAGTTGTTTCCACCACTCGGTCACATACTGGACATTCGGATAAAAGGACGCCATCATTTCAATGCATTTGCCTTTTTTATAAAGAATATTACGGATCGCCGCATACTGATAACAAATATTCCTGGAAAGGTCTGTCTGGGAATATTCCTTCTCACCGGCGCGAAACCCGTCGACAAAGGCCTTGATGTCCACACCTGCCAGCGCGAGCGGCACCAGGCCCACCGGAGTCAGGATCGAAAAACGCCCGCCCACATCATCCGGGATCACATAGGCCCGATACCCGTTCTTGTCCGCGATCTGGCGCAGCGCGCCTTTTTTCGCGTCCGTCACACAAATAATACGTTTCTTTAATTCTTCGCCCGAATACTTGCGGCGCATGGCCGCATCGACCAGGCGAAATGCCACCGCCGGTTCCGTCGTTGTCCCGGACTTGGAGATCACGACCACCGTAACTTTTTTATCCGCAATGACCTTAAGGACACGGCTCATATCCGCATTGCTCATATTATGGCCGGCGTAATATACCGGAAGCGCCGGATTCCCGCCCAGAAACTCAAGCGTCGAACGGATCCCAAGATACGAACCGCCGATCCCGATCGAAATGATCGCCTCGGAATGTGCCTGGACTTCTTTTGCCAGCGCCGTCAACTCCGCAACAAGAGCATCTGGCGTTTTAGATGGCAGGTCGACCCAGCCCAAATAATCATTCCCTGCGCCTGTCTTCTGGTGAAGCTCATCATGCGCTTTCTTGACAGCGCCTGCGTACGCATTGATTTCTTCCGTACTGACAAAATTCTTCAAGAACCCCGTCGATAATGTGATCCCCATACTTCTCCTTACTTCTGTGCGTCTGTCATTTTAGTTTGAACGTTCAGGTCCGGGCTTGTCCCTGCCGCAGCACCCGGCTTGGCATCCGGCTTGGCATCCGTCGCCGCATCAGGCTTCTGATCTGAAGACGGTTGTGCCACCGCAGGCTTTGGCTCTAGCTTCTTTAGCGGAACGTCTTCAGCTCTTTTCTTCGCCGGCCTGTCCTGTTTTTGAGATGTCAGGTCGAGCATCTTGTCATACTTCTGACTTGATACAAGCAAGCCATCCTTGTAAATATCCTCACCTTTAAGCTGGGCATCCTCATAATAAGAAATAGTGCTCCCCTCAAGGACCGCATTTCTGTAATACATCTGTTTTTTGACCACCCCGGAAGGATAATACTCCTTCACCTCGCCGTTGAGCGTTCCTGCCGCATATGTTTCAAGCCTTTCGAGCCGGCCATCACGGTCATACTTACGAAAAATCCCGGTTAATTCATTATTGCGATACGTTCCCTCTGTCCTGACAATGCCCGTATCATAATATGTCTTGGCATCCCCTTCCCGCTGGCCGGCCAGATAATTGGTAACGGCCCTTAGCGTGCCATTCTGATAATATTCATTCGTCACACCATTCAGCTCATCCATTTTGTAACTTTCCTCTTTCATGGGAGAGCCGTTGGGATAATATGTTCGATAAACTCCGTCGGAAACAGGCGCCTTGGCCTGCCTGGCCTCAACAATGCCCGTCCCAAGCGCCAACACCGCAAGCACAAGTAGGATCCTTTTCATTCTGCCCCCTTTAAAGACGATCTGTGTTTTTAAATGTTGACCGGCGCGTCAATGATGCCGCCACCCAAAACAACGTCGTTCCTGTAAAAAACAACCGATTGCCCCGGCGTGACGGCCGATTGCGGCGCCTCAAAACACACCCGGACATGATCCTGATCCAAAAAAGAAACAGCCCCTTTAATAGTATTTTGATTATACCTTATCTTCAATTCAAGTGAGAGGGTTTCTTGTGAAAAGTTCATGGCCAGAAGATTAAGCCTAGATGCCAGAAGTCCGCCGCTGTAAAGTGCCTCGCGCGGCCCCAAATGAATCGTGTTGGTCTGAATATTGATCCGGGTAATATATGCTGGATACCCCAGCGCGATCCCAAGCCCTTCGCGCTGGCCGATCGTATAATGAGAAACGCCTTTATGCGCCCCGACAATAGCGCCGGTATGATCCAGAAAATTCCCGGGGCCTGCATCTTTCATGCCGCGCGCCGCCAGGAAATCCTGATACTTTCCATCAGGCACAAAGCAGATATCCTGGCTGTCTTTCTTTTCTGCCACCGGCAAATGTAAACGGCGCGCATGGCCGCGGACATCATTCTTCACCATCCCGCCGAGCGGAAACAGGACGAACGGCAATATTTCCTTTGGGATCCCATATAAAAAATACGACTGATCTTTTTTGGCGTCTTTGGCCCGGCAAAGCTCAAAACGGCCAAGCTCCTTATTCAACATAACCTGTGCGTAATGGCCTGTTGCCAAATGTGTCCCGCCGAGCGCCTGAATATCTTTAAACAGGCGTTCAAACTTCAAATACTGATTGCAGCGGACACACGGATTCGGCGTGCGCCCCTCGGCATACTCCTGGATAAAGTTCTTAATGACCAGCTCTTCGAGAATATCCCCGTAATTCAACACATGATGCTCAATACCCAGCGCCCGACATACCTTCCGAGCATCTTCGATCGCGCTCAGGCCGCAACAGCTGGGGCGCGTTGCATCCCCGGCCGGAGGAAGCTCAAAGCACATCGTGGCCCCGGACACATCATGCCCGGCTTCAAGCAACAGCGCCGCCGTGACGGATGAATCCACTCCGCCGGACATGGCGACAATTATTTTGTTCCTGGTTTTAGGCATAATCCTTGATAGCGCGTTCAACTGCGTTCAATAATATATCGATCTCCGCCTTTGTGATCGACAGCGGCGGCATTATCACAAGCACGTCTCCCAGCGGGCGAATGATGACGCCGTACGCGCGGGCACGTTCGCACACACGCGCGCCCAAACGCGCTGCCCCAGGAAACGGCTCTTTCGTGGCGCGATCTTTCACTAGCTCGATCCCGGCCATAAAGCCACGCTGGCGGATATCGCCTACCGCCGGAATATCCCAAAACCGCTTTAATCCTTTAGCCAAATATGCAATTTTGGGCTGAAGCCGCCTGATCGTCCGCTCTTTTTTAAATATCTCAAGATTCGCCAGGGCCGCGGCACACGCCAAAGGATTGCCCGTATACGTATGCCCGTGAAAAAATGTTTTCATGTCCTGATACGGAAAAATAAAACCGTTAAAGATCCGCTGCGTCGTCAGTGTCGCCGCCAGCGGTAAATATCCGCCGGTAAGCCCCTTGGCTATGCACAAAAAGTCCGGCTTGACGTTTTCATGCTCACAGGCAAACATAGTGCCTGTCCGCCCGAAACCGGTCGCCACCTCATCACAAATAAGCAGCACATCATATTTTCGGCAGGCTGTTTCAAACGCTTTCAATACACCTTTCGGCCACATGATCATGCCGGCCGCGCCTTGCACGATCGGCTCCAGGATAAGTGACGCGACCTGCTCATGATTCTTTTTCAAAAATTGTTCAAATACCGCAACGGCCTCGAACGCATCCTCGGGCGAACGGTAACAATCCGGGAAAGCCACCTGATGTGTCTTAAAGATCAGCTTTCGGTACACCTTATGGAACAGGTCGATCCCGCCGACGCTCACGCTCCCGAGCGTATCGCCATGATAAGAATTTGCCAAATGGCAAATTGTTGTTTTCTTCGTACAACCGGTATTCTGCCAGAATTGATACGACATCTTTACCGCAATTTCTGCGGCCGTTGAGCCATTATCAGAATAAAAAACTTTACTGAGCCCGTCGGGCGCAATACCGGCCAGTTTTTCCGCCAGCTCGACCGCCGGTGTATTGGAAAGGCCAAGCATGGTCGAGTGGGCTATCTTGTCAATTTGCGCCTTAAGCGCCTGATCAATACCCGCTTTACGATGCCCGTGCACCGTCACCCAGAGGCTGGAAACCCCGTCGATATATCGTTTCCCGTCCGTATCTATAAGATAAACGCCGTCTCCCCGTTCGATCACGAGCGGCGCGCCTGGCACATCCACGCCCCAGTCGCGCATCTGTGTAAAGGGATGCCAGACATACTTCTTATCCTTGGCGATCAGTTCCTTGGTCCTCGACGCTGTTTTCTTTAAAAGCGGGCGCATATCAACACGGGCGCAGCACTGGCGGACAACATAGCCTGACGCTGTCTTTTTCAAGAACGGCACAATACCCAAGATCGGCACCCCGGCCAGTGCGCGGATCTGTTTTGGATTATCCGATTCCGACAACCCTTTCTTTCCGCCGGAAGTATCCACAAAAATAATACCCGCAACCTTAAGCCCGGCCTGTTGCGCCTGACGCACCGTCAGTAACGTATGATTGATCGTCCCAAGCCCCAGGCGTGCCACAATGATCAGTTCTGCCTGAAGGTCCCGGGCCAGATCCGACATAAAATAATCATGCGCGAGCGGCACGAGAAGCCCTCCGGCACCTTCGATAAGCATTGCTTCATGACGCTCCTGCAACACCGCAAACGCCCTAAGGATCGTTGCGCGCTCAAGCCGGACCCCGGCCCGCGCAAATGCCAAATGCGGCGCCAGCGCCTCTTTGGCAAAATACGGATTTATCTCGCGCAGCCCATCGGCAACCTTTAAATTCTTTTTTAAGAATTCCGCATCGCCAACGCCGGACTGCACGGGTTTAAATACGCCCACATCATGCCCCGACGCTTGCAACAGCGCCCCAAGGGCCAACATGGCATACGTCTTTCCAACGCCGGTATCCGTCCCTGTAATAAAGAAAGTCCGCTTCATCCCTTCACCGCCTCGATCCAGATCACTTCAAATGTCGCCTGCAAACCCTCGTTCGACGCATAATGCCGGCGATAGATTATTTCAGCCTCTTTGAGCGCATGACTGCCCAGAAAAACATCCTGTGCCAGCGCATTGGCGCCGATCGCTTTTACCCAGCGCAATAAGGAAAGCACATCCTTAAATACTGCCGTGTGGATCTCGGCATGCGCCCCCGCGTGGACAAACCCGGCCGCATGCAGCGCCTGGCGGACATCACCCTCCGACGGAAGCCGCCGTAAACTTGCCAGCTGTTTTCCCTGAAGGCGCTTGGCCGCCGCCAGGGATGTGAAAAATTCACACAAGGTTTCACGCCCAAACAGCGCGGCGACAAAATGCCCGTTGGGCTTAAGGGCGCGCGCCACCTCGCAAAAAGCCCCGGGCAGGTCCGTGACCCATTGATATGTCGAGGATGACACGGCAAGATCAATGCTGTCCGGCAAAAACGGCAGGCGCGCTGCATCAGCCTCGATCAACGTAATGTTTTTATGGCGTGCCGCGTGCTGCAGCATCCCAGGCGCCAGATCAAGCCCGATCGCCGTTATATCCCTGCGCAATTCCTTGACCTGCGTGATCAAAGAGCCGGTACCGCATCCAATATCCACAACAACACCATCGGCAGCAGGCAGCGTGATACGCCCCAAAAGATCAGCCGCGATCCCCGTCTGAATGGACGCCGCTTCTTCATAGCCGCGAGCGGCATTGGAAAATCTTTTTTGGACTAACTTCTCATGAGGGCTCATACACGCACAAAATCCCGTATTAACCTGTTCACGGCATCATGCCCGCAAAGAAACGGCAAATGCCCAAATCCCTGCATGATCTTGATGCTGGCCGACGGAACCAACGCTTTAATCGCCGGGACCATATTCGCCGGACAAATAGGATCGCCATCTCCGAAAATAAACTGCACCGGCACATTCACCCGTGCCAGAATATCACGCAGATCTTCTGTTTCCAGCATATCCAGGAACGCCAGGAGCGCCGCCTTATCCGGCAATGGCGCCAAAGCGCGCAAACTTTTGACCTGCGCGTACGGCGCGCTCTCACGCTCGGCCCGCGTCAATAACGACCTGAAAAACATATCCAACACGCCGGCCAGATCCCCGTCAAACTGTCCGGCAAGCTTTCTGATCTTTTGTGTATCAAGCCCTGCCGGAAAATCCAAAGCCACTGTAAAGCGCGGCACAGAGCCTATAAAAACGATCCGCTCTACACGAGCGGAATATTTTTCCCACATTTTAAGCGCCACGAGCCCGCCAAAAGAGCTGGCCACCAAAACCGCCCGATCCATACCTGCTGCCGTCATCGCATGAACAACGCCGTCGGCCATATCCTCCAGACCTTCGCCATTCCAGGCTTTCCCGCCATGCCCGGGAAGGTCAACCGCAAGGACACGGGCTTGCGCCAGAAACGCCTCAGCCTGCCATTTCCACATTCCGCCAAACCCGCCAAATCCGTGAATAAAAATAATATTTTTCGTCATCACAACTCATTCTTGATCGAACGAAACGCCTCCAGACAGCGCACAATGTCATCCTCCCGATGCGCCGCACTTACTGTGACCCTCAAACGTGCCGTGCCTTCCGGCACTGTCGGCGGCCGGATCGCGGATACAAAGATCCCGCGGTCGAGAAGTTTCCTGGAAAAAGCCACGGCGCGGCTTACATCATTCATCATGACCGGAATGATCGGCGTCACGCTGTCGCGCGTATCAAATCCCATATCCCGCAGGCCCTGGCGCAACACCGACGCATGTTGCAAGACACGCACCCGGCGTGCCGGCTCCGACGCAATGATCCCGACCGCCACCCGCGCCGCCGCAGCGACCATGGCCGGCATACCCGTCGTATATATAAAACTCCGTGCCATATTCTGAAAATACTGGATCAATTCTTTCGAACCCGCCGCGTAACCACCCATACTCCCGGCGGATTTAGACAGCGTGCCCATTTGAATATCCGCATGGATCCCGAGCTCTTCCACAAGCCCGCCGCCATTCTTGCCAAAAACACCGAACGCATGCGCTCCAT
>JADFWS010000078.1 GCA_015234065.1 Candidatus Omnitrophota bacterium | reverse complement strand
ATGCTCGGATCGGCGGGGCTTCCCAACGCGGTCCAGAAGTATTTTGCCCAGGATTTGTTATCGATCACCGGCGAATTGAATATCGGCCAGCTTGGATCGTACTTAAGCACCGGGCATGGCATCGGTAATGTCCCGCTGCGTGACATGGGGCACGGCTCGTTCTTGAAATGGTTCCCGTTGGCCGTGACGCTTAACCTTCCGCGCGCAACGGATGATTTCTTTGGCCCCACAGAAAAGCCGCTCCCAACAGCCGCGACCGAACCATTGTTGAATATTTATATTGCCGGCGCTTCGGTCAATCTTTGGTCCGAGATCGGGCTGGGCGAAAAGATCAAGGCGATGCTCGACGCCCAGGGCCAGGGGCCGTTCACGGATGATATGCCGCATGCGTATACCGTTAAAGGTGGGATCGTTGCAGGTACGCTGATAACGCTCGACCGCCATGAAGCTGATACATTATTCGCGCGGGTCGATGTGGCGCGGATCCCGGTTGGAAAAGTGCGCGTCGCGGGCATGAAAACAGAAGTGCCGGTCTACCTGGTTGATGAGCCTCAGGCGGATGGTTCGCACGTGTCCCGTATTCTTATTTTGACGCCCGCCGGGTTGAGCCATTATCTGGCCCAGGCCGAGCAGGATGTGCTTGATTACGACGCGTATACATCCAGCCTTTCGGAGGGTGGTTATGTTATGCATCGTTCGACCAGGGCCGGGACGCTGGACCAGCGGACGCCGTCGAACCTGCTGGTAGCGTATTCGCGGGAAGGGCTCGCGAGCGCCCCGAGCGCCTACACGTGGGATCAGGTTCAGGTGGTCCGCGTGGCTCTTTTAGCCAATGACATGGAGCGGGCCAAAGAGATCCTGGATTTTTATCAGGCACATGTTGCCGCGCAGAAGAAGCTTGGCTCTTTTAACGGGATCTCTCAATCATTTAATGCGTATACAGGACAGAACACGGGATTTCCGGATGTTGCGTCATCCGCCAGCCTGGGCTTGGCTATTCTGGAGTATGAAAACAGGACGCATGACACAGCCACATATCGCGGCATGCTGAATGATATCGTGGGGTGGCTCAAGGACATGCAGGATAAGCCTGAAGGGGCCAATGGCGGCTTGCGCAGTCAGCCGATCACGTCGGATGAGCAGGTTGAGATCCATGCGTTGCGTAAGGCTGGAAAGAAAGCAGAGGCGGATGCCATTGTTCAGCGGAAATATACCGAGCCCAATGCCGTGGCATATGGATTTCTGACAGCGTATGCCAACGCCACGGGTGATGTAAAGGCGGCAAAAGCCGCGGCAGATATTGTGTCATGGGCCAAAAATAATTTGTGGGATGGCTCCTTCATGAGGCACGGCCAGGGGAAGGAAACGCCTTCTCTGGATGCCCAGACACGCTGGCTGTCGGCCCTTGGCGTGGAGCGGTTCACGGCAGAGTTCCTGAATGGCGATGCGCGTGCGCTGGCCGCGTATTTGGAGCGCATTGATAAAGTATTCGGAGTGACGGTGACGGATGAACATACAGGGAAGGCCGTGACCTTGCTTGACCTGGCGGAGGAGCGTCAGGCTTCGGCGCGCATCTTGAGAGGGCGCGAGGTTCATGGCGTTTTCCGGATGGGTTATGTGGAAGGGACCGTTGAGTTCGCGTTGAATTTAACGCAGGCATCTGAGTTTTTGGCCGCGAACGGCCAAGCGGAGCTTGCCAGGAAGGCCGCGGAGCGTTCCGCATTTTTGATGGGAGAGGTCGAAAAGCTCAAAAGCAAGAACGGCTCGTATCCCGATTTTACGGCAGAGGGCGTGGATGTCGGCTTTGGCCGGCATTCTTCCCTGGGCGATGATGCGCTGGCCCCGCTGGTGCAGGTCTTATTAAAGGAAGCCGGAAAGAATATATTTACGACCACAGGCGGCCGCGCCATCGCGCTGGTCGCGCGTTCGGGCAAGGCGCTGACGCGCGACGAACTGACCCGCCCGCGCGTGAAGGCCGGAGTGGCCTCGTATACCGAGATGGTGACACGCCGCAGCAATATGATCCTCGGTAAGGGCACGGACAGGTTGATATGGATCGACCCGGTGAACGGCGAGGAGTTTGTTTTTGTTGATCAGGATGGCCTGACGTGTCATGTGGTGCTTGTGGCGTCCACAAAAGATGTGGAGAAATACAATGCGCGGATCGCCGACAGCGCCAGGTTCGCTGGCCAGGTCGAACAGGCGCTTATGGGCCAGGGCGATTATGTGAACGGCGGCGTGCTTTTTACAGGCCTCGATGGCAGTCGTATCGCTGGCCTTCGGGATTCTAAAGTGCTGGAAGCGCTCATGCAGTCGATCAATGCGTTAAGCGTCCAGGAACGCAGCTGGATCATGTACAAGAATTTCAGCAATTTCAAGATCCGCGTGGATGTGAACGGCGACGGGAATATGCAGGAAGTGATCGCGGATGTCGTGTTCCCGGCCAACAAATCGGTGATAACGCAATGGCTTAATCCTGGTTCTGGCCTTATGGAACAGCAGACGTTCGTGAATGCGCGCCTGATGGAGACCAAGACAAGCAACGGCCGCACGGTGATGCATTATGACGCGAACCGTATCGAAGTTTCGACGGACTCTTTTGATCTGAACAATCAGCTGGTGGAGCATACGGATACGATCGGGTATAACATTGTGGATCCATCGGCCGTGAAGTTCAGTGAGATCGATCCGGCAGCGCCCATTATTGTCAAGCATCGCACGAATTACGCGGATGGTGAAACGTCGATCGACACCTATGGCCTTTATCAGCAGCCGATCTTGCGCGTGACGAATCAGTTTGTAACCCGCAACGCGTTTAATTCTTACGGCATGTTCCAGCGGTCCAATGTGTTCAACAATGACGGCACGCTTGAAGCGCCTGTTGCCGGGGTTTTAAGGACCGTGAATACAGCGGATGTGACGGATACGCAGCGGGATATGAAAGAGTCCGGATATCGCACCACGGTGCACAGCAAGAATATGCTGCAGGGTTCAGAGCGTACGCTTCTTCTTGATAATGCGAATTTTGGCCGTCAGATATCCGCGGCATGGACGGATAAGGTGGATGGGCATGATTTTCAGGTTGTGTCTACATATGATTATGACACAAAGTTCCATAGCGGGCGTATTGCGACCGGAACAAAAGTTGCGGTGAACGGGGCGGTGGCCCAGACGCTCATAACGACCGGGTTCGACCCGCTTTCGCGCCGATTAACCGCTGAGTCGACCGATCATCAAAAGGGCGATGCTAAAACAACCCTGACCTGGGTTGCAGGGCAGGAGAATCCGATCGCGTCGAGTTTTAGGGATAATGAAGGGAATATCTGGGATACGGCGTTCCAGTATGACCGCAATGAAATGAATTTTACAGCGACAACCCTGAAAAAGGGCGTTGTGGCCGCGACCTCGGAAGGCCGTTTCATTAATAATGGCTGGGTCGTCAATGAGGTCAAGTGGCGTGTGCAGGCGCAGGATCTCAGGCAGGAAGAATCGACGACTGTTCGCACCGCGTTTGGGACCATGCTGCGGAGCACCACGCATTACGCGGATGATATGGACCGTCAGTATGTGCCATCGTATAACGATCAGCGTGCGGAGGTCGGAGGAACGGGCTTGAAATATGATACCCAGAATAACGTCT
Organism: Candidatus Omnitrophota bacterium; assembly: GCA_015234065.1. Lineage (GTDB taxonomy): Bacteria > Omnitrophota > Gorgyraeia > Zapsychrales > Fredricksoniimonadaceae > JADFWS01. The sequence continues at coordinate 4,549 of JADFWS010000078.1, read as the reverse complement.
GGACGCCGGAGTTTATTTATTCGGGTTATGGTTTTACAGACGGAAATCTGACGCGTACGAAAACAGAACTTTTGAACGGCAAGAAGGATATTGTTGAGACCATGAATGGCGCGGGGGTGCTGACCCGTGAGATCGACATGACCGAGCAGGGTTATCGCCGCGAGTCCAATTATGATTATCGTAATTCGCCGTATCCGTATCTGGCGCATAGTGGCGCGACGACGATCGTTCGTCCGGATGGCCAGGCGGAAACATTTATGACTTCCAGGTTTGTGTCCCAGTGGGATCATTCGGATACGCTCGGCAAGAGTGGCATGACCATTGAGTTGAAGGATAGCCTTACCGGTAATATCTGGTACGAAGAGAAGGACATGACGCATCGCAACCGGACAGCGGTCAGCCATCAATTTTTTAATCCGCAGGGGGATGTGGTGGGTGTGGCCCAAGCGCTCGAGAACGGCGTGTTGAGGGCTGGATATTATGAACAGCGTACGACGCATGACTATACAACGGCGCATCCGGTTGGCGGAATAACGGCAGGCCTCCCGTTCTATGAGGCCTCGTACAATTCGTATGTTCGGGAAATCGGGCAAGGTCAGGAGTTGACTTTTAAGACGTCACGCGCATCGAGTTACGATCCTGTCCTGGGCCTGTTGACCGTTGTTGTGCGCGATGAACGATTTAATACGGAAAAGACGATTGTCACGAATGCGTACAACCAGCAGATCGGCAGTACAGAGGTTAATGCGTCGGGAAATGTGACCAAGAGCGAGCAATATTATTACGCGGGGCCGTTGCGCCTGATCAATCGTCCGATCACGTCGGATGTTTCTGTGGGCAGCGGTGAACACGCGGTGAAGTTCGGCGGCAGTACGTTGCGTTACGCGGACGGGTCATTGATCCAGGATGTGAACACGGTGGCGCTCAGCAAGGTTTTTGATGCCAAGGGCCGTCAGACGGTAGATCGCAGGGTCATGGTGGTTCGAAACGGGAACAGGGCGCATATTGATGTGCGCGAACAAAAAGATAATCAAGGCCGCGTTATCATGGAAACTTACGGAACCGTTGACGCGCAGGGGCTGGTGCATCGCAAGACCGGAGACGCGATCTTCATGAACTTCTTCACCGGCTTTAACGGCGCATCAGGCCTGGCAGATAATACCGTGGCTACGTATGTGAATGACAAAGGCGAAGAGGTTTTGTTCGGGATGGGGCATTTGCAGAATGTGCAGGATCACAGGATCAATTCGTTGAATATCCGCGGCCGGGGTGAGGTGCTGCCCGCCCATGATTACGATACGCTCAAGGAGCGGATGGTCAAGGGCGATCTTAAGGTGACCAATATCTTTGAAGTTCGTGAAGAAACGCGTAATGGTAATGGACGGCTGCTCAGTATCAAGACCTGGCATGATCGTATCAGCGCTTCGGGTACGCCTGAGACAGCGCCGAGGCTTATTTCATTTCCTGCGTATCCGGATGCTATGAAAACAACCTTGACGGGCGAAGAGCAGGTCATGTCCGCGGTGAACATGAATACGGGTTCATATATTTACACATTTAACGGCAGCAGCGAGCTCAGCGGATATGTGACGATGAACGTGGATGGACAACCGTCAACGCCGCCAAATATGCAGATCGATCTTTTGGGCCAGGATGCCAATGGAAAGCTGGTGACCGAGCTTAAGCCGCAGTCGGTGGATATTCCGTCAATGTCGGAAATGCCGATGATCGAGGTTTCGCATACCTGGGGCGGCGTCTACTATCGCGTATTCCAGCGCGCGAATGAACTTGAGCCGTATAACAAGTTGTATTTTAATCACGCGCCAGAGCCGACGTACGGCGTGAGGATCACGTCATCGGATCTGGACGCGCTTCGTGCGCTTCAGGCTGTTGACCCAAAAACAGAATCGCCGTACGCCGTCTTTGTGACCATCTATTTAGCCCCCGCAAAAGCGCGGATCTTTGAGATGAATGCCGAGCCTGGCGTTGCCGGAAAAGTTAACGGGGTAGCCGAAGAAGTTCTGGGGACCTCGTACCGCGTGTATTCCAATGGTAAACTTGAGCTGATCCAGGAAAACAGCCTGATCCGCCGGACGTTGGATGAAACAACCCTGCCGCCGGGCGCGCCGCGTTCAACGGGTATTTCGGATGCGCTGAATAACAGTTTCTTCGGTAATCTGGGGCGCTGGCTGCACATTTTGCCGAGCCGCGATCTGAGGCCGCCGCAGGAAGCGGTGGATCTGGCCAGGTCTAAATTGCCGAACGCGGTACCTGTGGACCATACGGTGGAGCGTGTCAAGTTTGCCGGCCTGCTGGGAATCGGGATTGCGGCCATTCTTAATGCGCTGGGCATTATTCAGATGACGCGCTGGTTTAAAGGGCGCTATTTGAAAGGCCTGTGGAAGCGGGCATCGAACGAAATCTTTAAAAAGAAAATTGATCCCGCGGTGACGCTGGAACTGAATCGCGACCTGCTTAACAATATGCTCACGGCGTTGCAAAACGTGCCGGATGAAGAGGCTGCGGGTGTAGAGGCGGTGAAGACGATCCTAAAAAAATATGATGATGAAGGTGTTTTTACGGAAGATGTGACTGCATATTTAAGCGATCTGCTGACGGGAACGTCGATGCATTTGCCGCTCGCGGAATTCAAGCGCATTGTGGCTGATGCGACGACGCTTGCGGCCGAAGGGAAGTTGCAGGTCAATAATGTGGATGTATTCTTGATCCGTAAATCCATCGAAGCCGCGGTGCTTTTGACTGTGACGCCGTACTTTGATGATTATCAATTTCTTGACCGGAATGATCAGTTAATGAATTTAACGGCATTGCATGCGCAGTTTGAGGCGGCAGTGCCGAATGTTGCTGCGTTGATGCCGAATATGGGTGGTGTTTTTGGTGCGCTGTTGGGAGCTAATCCCGGTTTGAAAGAGAAAGCATTGCTTATTACCAATATATTGATCGATAAATTGAACCATCCAACGGAGCCGTTGGATGCGGATGATATTTTGCAAGCCGTAGCTACGCAAATTAATCCTGCGGATAAGATTTGGAATGAGTTTGTAAATGCGTTCAGTGAGCCTCTTGGAGCACACAGCCTGCTGCATTCCCAGAGCACGTATGAAGGCTTTATTACAAAAACAAGCCGTTTAGTCCATGGCGTTGTGACACGTGATCTGAAGAATGCCAAGGCCGAGATCACGATCCGCATGAAACGGGACCTGATCATTCGCGATATCGTGAATCGTTATGTGGAAACCCAGTTCAAGCCGGTGGTGGGCAGGACTGCGAATGCGGACGACGGCCATTTTATTAAGTACCGCCGCTTTTTCGGCTGGTTCAACATGCCGTTAAAAGAATACGTGGGCATGCGTATGGCCGAACAACGCCTGACCATGATCCGTCCGACATTTGTCAGCCGTTTGGTGAAAAGACTGCTGGACCGCACCGCAAACTGGAACACGGTCCGGGAGCTGGATAAATTCTGGCGAACGGCCGAGCAAACAGTTTATAACAATATGGTGGGCGCGAAGAATCGCAAGACCCAACAGCGGAATTATTTTATTCCGGATGATATGGACCGTTTGTTTAAAGAAGGTGTCGATCTTCGCCGGGATCTGCATTTGACCATGGCGCAAGCCAGGCAGGTCCTGACAGATGTCCGGGATCGTCAGCTGGAATATTTAAGAGCGGATATGGAGGCAAAAAAGGGCGGGAAGATCGATGCCGTGATAACGGATCTTACGACGGGATTCAATGACGCACTTGTAAAGCTTGGAGAGGATGAGCTGGCGCCAGGGAATGAAACAGAATTTTATAAACGCCTTAACGCAGCGATCGCGGTTCTGGCGAAATTGGATGATAATTTAAAGAATGTTTCGGTCCGCCAGGTTGTCCTGACAGATACAATGACGCTCGATCAGGTTAGGGAGGCGATCGAAGAATATCGCGCTGAAATGGTGCCGTATTTAAAGTCAGCGTTTGCAGCGCCGGAAGCCGGCAGGATCAACGGCGTTACTCCGGGCACAGCCGCGAAAGTGGATCAGATCCTGTCTGATGCGTTGCAGGTTATTGCGAGTAGTGTGCCCATAACCCTGGAAGAAGCGGCGCGGCGTATTGGCAAGGCTAAGGAGATCCTGAAGGGCTTGAATCTTGATACGGCGGTCGGAAAACTGATGTTATACGGCCTCGGCGCCGGCCCGTGGGGTGCGACGGATAAATACCTGACGCCGGAAACGGTATTCATGCAGGAATTGCTGGACCGGACCGTCATGGCGCAAAAGAAGCTGGATATTAATCAGACCAGGCTTCCGTTGGCCAGCTATCCGATGAGCCTTCTGGGCTCGTACAAGATGCGGATTTTACAGGATAAAAGGTTCTGGTTCCTTCCCGGGCGAATGACCTGGCCAAAGGCGTTGTGGACGTTGGCCACAGATCCTGGCTTTTTCAAAGAAGCTGGAAAGGTGCAGGGACTTTCAGAGCCTGAGCAGGTGCGCATGCAGGACGGCCTCGCCGGATTCCGCAGTATCATGCGTAACACGATCATTTA
>JADFWS010000077.1 GCA_015234065.1 Candidatus Omnitrophota bacterium | reverse complement strand
GTTGACATAAAAATATAAAGTGATACTATAAATACAAAATTAGTATCGTTGGTGCTATTTAGGAGAATGTCATGCCCAAGCATTTAACACGTGAACGCATTCTTAACGCGGCGATGAATCGGATGCTCCGGTTCGGCTATCGCAAGGTGTCGATGGACGAGATCGCCGAGGACCTGGTCATGAGTAAGAATACTATTTATCGATACTTTGAGAGCAAGGAACGGATGGCGGAAGCTTTATTCGAGCGGCTCAGCGAAGAAGTTGAGCAGGAGCTGGCCTTAATAAGGGAAAGTTACCGGGACCCGTCTGAAGTCATCTCCAGGAATGTTTTCTTTCTTCAGCAGCGGTTAAAGCCCTGGTCAGAAAGTTTTCTGGGGGATATCAAAACCGAGCTCCCGGCGTTGTGGGCGCGGTTTAATGACCTTCATGAGACCAGGATCAAAGAGATCGTGGCGCTGGTCGAAGATGGGATAGAAAAGGATAAGTTTCGCAGGGTCAATGCGGCGTTGGCCGTGCGAATGTACATGGGGGCCATGGATCATGTTCTTGATCCTGAGTACCTGGAGAAAGAGAGGATCTCTTTTTCTGATGCCATTGACGGCGTGCTCGATATTTGGTCCGTTGGTATGGTGTTAAAAAAAGAGGGAGGGCATTCTAATGCAGTACGTGTTAAGAAGTTTCGGGATTCTCGTGGCCTTGTTGTTATGGACAGTCCCAGGCGTGTCGTGGGCTTTGGCCGCTGACAGCGGCGGGGCGTACGACAGCTGGAAGTTTAATGTTGGCGGGGATGAGCGTTTTCGTACTGAATATCGAAATGACTTTGATTTGAAGGATACGGTCAAGGACAATGCTACCTGGTTTTATAACAGGTTGCGCCTGAATGTGAAGGCGGCGTATAGTGATGAGTATCTGAATGATAAGTTGGTTGTCTTTATGGAGGGGTTGGATGCCAGGGCGTCGGATAATAAAGACTTCAAAGGGGCTAATGCGCAAAAAGATGATTTTGATCTCCATCAGGGGTATGTTAAGGCAATCAATGTTGCGGATTCAGGTGTTGATATTAAACTTGGACGCCAAGAGTTCCAATATGGGGCTGGTCGTTTAATTGCTGCACCAACATGGTTGAATAGGGTTCGTTCTTTTGATGGCGGAGTCGTGCGTTATGTAAAGAATGGGTTTTCTGCAGATCTCTTGTTGGGATACGAGGTTCTGTATGACACTCATAAGTTTAATATGGCCCGTGAGGAGAATTTTCTGACGGGGTCATATTTTTCTTATCAAAAGAACAATATTGCTCCGTTACTCGAGTGGTATTACCTCGACTATACGGATATAAGGGGAACGACCGATACGCATCGCCAGACGATTGGCGGGCGCGTGAAAGCAACGATCGCGCCGGAAACTATGCTTGATATTGAAGTGCCATATCAATTTGGTAATCAGGCGGGCCAAGATAAATATATTCATGCGTATGCGGCACATGCAGACCTAGCGCGGACTTTTTCATCAGTGATGTGGAAACCGAAATTGGCATTAGCGTACGATCAGGCGAGCGGGGATAAGAACGCGACCGATGGAACGAGCCATACATTTGTTCCTTTATATCAAACGACCCATGATCCGTACGGCCTTTTGGATATTGTGCGTTGGCAGAATATCCGCAATCCTGAATTGGGGGTGACATTTTATCCCACGGATAAGTGGTCTTTTACGCCACAGGTGGATTGGTTCTGGCTGGATAATCGTCATGATGCCTGGTACAGTTCTTCGGGCACTGTAACCCGGGCGGCCACAGCGGCAGATATTAATTCTTTTCTTGGAACAGAAATATCTATCCGTTCTGTCTATGATCTTACTTCCAACATCAAATTGGAAGGCGGATATGCGCATCTTTATACGGGGAAATATTTGCGGAGTACCGCGGGTGGTGATGATCCCATTAATTGGGTTTATACTCAAATGATCGTTAAATTCTAGGAGGTATCGATGAGGTTTTATATACGTCGTATTTTATTCGTTGTTTTATCATTAGTTCTTTCGACCACAATAGCGCGTGCGGCCGAGATCACGGTGGCTGCGGCCGCTAATCTTGATCCGGTGATGGGGAGGCTGGTTAGCGCGTTCAATGAAACATCTTCGGTTAAGGTCAAGACAGTGACCGGAGCGTCGGGCAAGTTTGTGACGCAGATCGAGAGCGGGGCGCCGTTTGATGTTCTCATGTCGGCGGATATGAAATATCCAGAGACGCTTTTCAAGGAGGGCCTCGCTACAGCGGCGCCTAAAGTTTATGTCCACGGGTTGCTTGTTTTATGGACGGTGAAGTCCCTGGATCTGAGTAAAGGGATCGAGGTCCTGAAGAACCAGGTTGTTCAGAAGATCGCGATTGCGTCGCCGAAGGTGGCTCCGTACGGGCGTGAGGCGATCAATGTCATCAAGCATTATGGTTTTTATCCTGCTGTAGAGGGAAAGTTTGTTTATGGAGAGAATATGTCCCAGGCGAATACATTTGTCATGACCGGGGCCGCAGATATCGGGATTACCGCTAAATCGACTGTTTTATCGGGGAAGGTGAAAGATACGGCAAAATGGGTCGATATCCCATTGGAAAGTTACAAACCGATTGCGCAGGGAGTTGTTGTCCTTGTGCATGCTAAAGGGGATTCTGCGGCAGCAGCCCAGGACTTTATGGATTTTCTTTTCAGTGCTAAGGCCATGGCTATATTCAAGGACAGCGGGTACATCGCGCCATGATGGCATTAGACTGGGGCCCATTACTTATCTCTCTTAGATTGGCGGTTGTTACAACGCTGATCCTTCTTGTCATCGGATTGCCGCTGGCCTACGGGTTAGCGTTCAGTAAGCGGCGTTGGAATTTCTTACTGGAATCTATGGTCAGCTTGCCGTTGGTGTTACCGCCAACGGTGCTGGGATTTTACCTGTTATTGTTATTCAGTTCCCAGTCTTTTATGGGACACTTTCTGGAAAAGTATTTTGGGGTCAAAGTGGTTTTTTCTTTTACTGGACTTGTTGTTGGCTCTGTCCTGTTTAGCCTTCCGTTTATGGTCAATCCGGTGAAAGCGGCATTTCAGTCTTTTCCGGCTCGCTTGCTGGAGGCTTCTTATGCGTTGGGGCGATCTAAAAGGGAAACGTTCTTTCAGGTGCTGCTTCCTAATGTTCGTCCGGCCGTATTGAGCGGGATCGTGATGAGCTTTGCGCATACGCTCGGTGAGTTTGGTGTCGTTCTGATGCTGGGCGGTAATATTCCCGGTGAAACGCGGGTGGCGTCGCTTGCCATTTATTCCGAGGTGGAAAACCTCAATTACGGACAGGCGCACATGTATGCCGGCGTGCTTGTTTGTGTATCGATGCTGATCCTGGGAGTGTTTTATTTCTTGAACCGCAGGGCGGTACAAATTTTTTAGGGAAAGGACATTATGAATAAACTAAAAGGGAATATCTCTGGCGTCCAGTCGTCAGATAACATCTCGATTATCAACGTTGATGTTAATGGGGATGAATTCAGCTCTATTGTTCTGGAAGGGAAAAAAGGGCCGTCGAATTACAAGATTGATGACAATGTGACTATTTTGTTCAAGGAAACTGAGGTTGGTCTGGCCAAAGAGTTGACGGGTTTGATCAGTTTGCGCAACCGCTTTAAGGGCGTGATCAAAAGGATCGATAAGGGGCCGATCCTAGCTAGGGTTATTATGACCTACAGAGGAAATACGATCGAGTCGATCATTTCGTCGCGTTCGGTCACCCATATGAAGTTGAAGGAAAAGGAAGAAGTGGAATGGTTGGTGAAGACTAACGAAGTGACCCTAATGAAGAACCCGGCATAACATGATCAAGATTAAGGTTAAAAAAGCGCTTGTTTCAAGCCGGGGCCCGTTTCAGATCAACATTGATATGAATATTCCGGGTAAAGATCTGGTGACTCTTTTCGGGCCGTCTGGTTCAGGGAAAACGACGATATTGAGAATGATCGCCGGGCTTACCGTTCCAGATGAAGGGCTTATTACGGTTGACGATGAGGTTTGGTTTGACAGTGATAAGAAGATCAACCGGTCCGTTCAAGAGCGGCAGATCAGTGTTGTTTTTCAGGATTACAATCTCTTTCCGAATATGACTGTTCGCGAGAACCTTCGGTATGCTCTTCAAGATAAAAAGGATGAAGGGCTGATTAACGAGTTTCTGGAAATAGTTCATCTTTCTGGGCTGGCGGATCGTCTGCCAGCAACGCTCTCTGGAGGTCAGCAGCAACGAGTGGCGTTGATCAGGGCTTTCTTGAGAAGGCCAAAGCTCTTTTTGCTTGATGAGCCGCTTTCCGCGCTTGATTTCGAGATGCGGCTTAAATTACAGGATGAAATACAGGCGCTCCACGAGCGTTTTATGATCCCGACGGTTTTCGTGACGCATGATTTGGGAGAGATATTTAAGCTGTCTCAGCGGATATTTGTTTTGGAGGAGGGGAAGATCTCGCGTTCCGGCAAGCCTGGGGAAGTATTTGGCGAGGACATGTTGAGCGGGAAGTTCAAATTCGTCGGGAACATTCTCACGCTGGAGAAGGAAGATTTTATCTATATTGTGACGGTGCAGATCGGGAACAACATTACAAAGGTCGTTGCAACGGAGGATGAGGCTAGGGACTGGCGTGTGGGAGACCGGGTGTTGGTGTCGGCCAAAGCTTTTAATCCAATTATTATGAAGGTATAGGTGTTTGAATGGTAAAGTTGTATCGGAGGGTGGCATAGCCTATTCCGTACCGCTTCCTCCTATTTGACAGCTCCCTAATCAGTGGTATACTTCCATCAAGAAGTTTAACGCGGCAATAATATTCTCCTGGCAGTGTTGTCAGGAAAGACTTGATGGCATAGGCGCCTTTTATCCAGCAATGGTTAGAAGGCGTTTCTTTATTTTAAGAAATCTGAGGCAACATGAGCTTTGAAGAGTTAATTAAACGGATAGCGCCGAAATTAAAAGGGATCGTGTATAAATTCCCGAAGCATTTCAATGCTTTTGACGGGGATGATCTTTATGAAGAAGCGGTGGCGCATTTGTGGGCTGATTATCAGGCGGGCAAGCTGGCGGATAAGACAGAAAGTTATATTTTGCAGAGTTGTTATTTCTTTCTTAAAAATCATGTCCGAAAGGTTCAGGATAAGTTGAATTTTGTCAGTATGAACGCGCCGGTTAATGAAGCCGGGGGTGAGTTCCAAGACGCGTTATTGCCTGAAGAAAAAAATGCTGACCCGGATGAAGAGGATATTGATGATCTGATGGAAGAAGTTTTTATGAATGTTTTGACGCGTCAAGAGAAGGAAGTTGCGTTCTTTTATCTTCAGGGATGGACCACCCGAAAGATCGGAGAGCGGCTTGGGCTTTCTCATGTGAGTGTTGTGAAGTTGCAGGAAAAGATCCGTGAAAAGTGCAAACGATCAAAGAACGCATACAAAGGAGAAGAAGATGAAGAGGATTGAAGCTATCATCAGGCCCGGGAAAGTCAGTGATGTGTGTAAAGAATTGGCCAAGATCGGGCATCCGGGGATCATGCTTACGGACATTTCTGGGCATGGCAGGCAGCGTGGAATGACAAAAACGCTCCGCGGGAAAGTATATAATGTGGAATTTATCACAAAAACAAAGATGGATCTTATTGTGAAGGATTCGGAAGTGGAAAAGACCCTTGAGGTGATCCGTAAAGCTGCTTATACAGGAGAAGTCGGAGATGGAAAGATATTTGTTTCATCCATGGAGGATGCGTTAAGGATACGGACCGCGGAACGGGGAGAAAGTGCTGTATAAGAGAATTTTGTAGTTTTATGCGAGAAATACAAAGAAATCAAAATTTTTTCCGGGAGTGGTTACCAAAACAGGGTTTTGATACTTGTATATTTGAATACGCAATGGCGCGTAACTAAAGATGGTTTATCTTAAGACACTGGCGTCTTTTTATCCGAAGTCGGATTAGAAGACGTTTTTTTATTTATAAACAAGGAAAAAGGAGGCCAAAATGGCTGAAAATCATGGTGATCTGACATTAGTTAAGCCCAAACTTGGGTTAATGGGGGCTGCGATGAACGCAATGGCGCTGATCGCTCCCGGAGCATTCTTGTGGATGACATTTCAGTTGCAGGCGGCTGCTACGGCGCCAAGTGGAGCTTCGGTTGCTGGTGACCTTTTTGCAGGAATCGCCCTTGCGTTGGGGATCTGTTTCTTGACCGCATTATCTTATGCGGAATTGGCAAAGATATATCCTGAAGCTGGTTTTGCCAGTTGTGTTTATTTTGCTGAGAAAGCATTTTTGGATGCACGTAAGGAAAAAGTAAGTGGTCCTGTCTCCATGGCGCGTATGGCAAAACTTGCGACAGGGTGGGCTGCACATTTGTTCTATTGGGTTTATCCCGGGGTTATGGCTGCGATGATGGCAACATTGATTGGGTATATTTATACTCAATTCACGACGCAGACGCTGTCCATACCGATCATGACCACGATCGCCGTTGCATTTACTATTGTAACGGGTTATATCGCTTATCGCGGGGTGACCGGATCGACCTTAATAGCGATCTGGATCAATATTATCCAGTGGGTCACGCTGGCTATCTTTACTGTTTTGGCAATTTGGTATCGCCTTGCCAACCCACAGCATGCGGAACATTGGGCGTTCAGCGGACCGATTGACATCATCGGCGTTCATTCTATTCAAGGCGTTCTGGTGCAATCGACCATCGCCATTCTGATCTTGGTCGGTTTTGAAAGCTGTACCGCTTTATCGGCTGAAACAAAGGACCCGGAAAAGACGATTCCTAAAGCTATTATTATCGCGCTTATCGTTCAGGGGTTGTTTGCATATTTTATTGAGTATTTTGGCGCAGCCTTCATGGTCAGCGAAAAATTGGTTAATGGTACAGGTACGACAGCAGTAACGGGTATGGCAGCGGCAGCGGCATCAGGCGCGCCTATTGGTGATCTAGTGAAGCTCATTGGCGATTCTTTGATCCCTGGTTTTGGGTTCGCCTTAATGATGACCATGGCTTTTACTGTTGTTATTGCGATCATCGGGACAACATTAAGCTGTTTTAATACGGCGATGCGCGTGACCGCAGGTGTGGCGGCTGATCGTGAATTACCGGCTTCATTGGGGTATATCCATTTAGAGCACATTACGCCTCACGTTTCGCTTTCGACCTTAGTGCTGGTAACATCGATTATTGCCGCTATCGGCGTCAGGTCTGTTACGGGTCTTATGGGGATCACCCTTGCTTCAAACCTTGGGACCTTCATCCTATATGGGTTGACCTGCATTTGGACTATTGTTGCGTACAAAAACCGGGCGGATTTTAATTTCTTCAAACATGGGCTTATTCCGGTTGTGGGTGTCATTACCAATGTAATTATGGCGGCAGGCATCCTGTACTTGTATATCATTGGTAATGCGGATGCTAAAGCTGAAGCTATGATCTGTTTTATGATCGCCGGAGGCTGGGCCCTGGTAAGCATCGTTTATATCATGGTGACAACGGTCGGGAAGACGTATAAAATGAAACTGATCTCGGCGATGATCCGTCCAGAACAGCTGAACATCCTTGTTCAGGCCCTTAAGGAAGATGATTGCGTTATTGGGATGACGATCACAAAAGTTAAGGGGTTTGGCCGCCAGAAAGGTCAGCTGGCTGGATCTTCCGACCAGGCTTCCGATAGTATTTCGTTTATTCCAAAGACGAGAGTTGATCTTATGGTTAAAGAATGGGATGTTCCGCAGATCATGGATATTATAAGAGAGGCTGCCTGCACAGGGAATGTGGGAGATGGAAAGATCATTGTGACCGACGCAACGGACGCGATGCGCATCCGTACAGGAGAAACGGGTATTTGGGCTGTATAAGAAAGTAAAAAATAAGCCACGTTTAAAAATATAGGGGTGATATATGATAAAAATAGAAGCTATTGTTCGTCCTACAAAAGTTGGGGCTGTATGTACGGCTTTGAAGAAGGTTGGCCATCCGGGTTTAATGATAACCGAGATCGAAGGCCATGGAAAGCAGGCGGGTATAGAGCAGGAGTTTCGCGGAAAGATTTATAAAGTTGAGTTGATCACGAAGGCAAAAATTGAACTTGTGGTCAATGACAAGGATGTCGGGCCAATTACCAAGGCTATACGCGACGCGGCTTTTACCGGCAAAGTCGGGGATGGAAAGATCTTCACCT
>JADFWS010000076.1 GCA_015234065.1 Candidatus Omnitrophota bacterium | reverse complement strand
TATACTATATTTGGGCGCGGTAGATGGTAGGCCCTATGCGATCCACGCGACATGGGGATACCGTGAACCTGCAGGCGGGGGCGCGGAGCGTTTGCACGTGCTGGGCCGTGTCGTGGTCTCGGACCTCGATCTTGGCAAAGGATCTAAAAAAGGCGCACTATTAAGCCGCATTGTTTCTGCCCGCCGTATCCCGTGACGCCCTTGCTTTTCCTTTATATATAAGGCATATTTGTTAGGGTGGAGCGTACGTTCCCGTATTTGATAAAATTATTAATAGCTCTGAAGGAGCTTTAGATGAAAAAAATAACAGCCCTTTTTGTCGTAATGGCATTCTTAATGTCATGTATCATGCCGCCTCAGGGGTTTGCTCAGGTGCTGTCTGCGGTCGAGCTTATGCCGGTACCCGGTGTTCAGGTGGGATTAAGCGCGGCGTTTACGCCCGCGCATCTGAAGGGCATGGTGATCGATGCCAGGAATCCGTTCAAATTCGACGTGATCATTCATCATGGAGACGAAGTTTTAAGTGATACGGAAAAACAGGTGGAATATGCCAAGCTTGTGAAATATTTCCTGGCGGCGCTTGCCGTGCCGGACACCGACCAGTGGGTGAACTTGTCGCCCTATGAAAAAGACCGGATCATCCCGAACAATTTCGGCCTTACGGAAATGGGCCGCGACCTTTTGGCGCAGGATTATCTTTTAAAGCAGATCACGGCTACGCTTACCAGCCCGAACAATGACCTTGGAAAGAAGTTTTGGGACCGGGTGTACGAGGAGTCGTATAAACGTTTTGGCGCGACAGAAGTCCCGGCGGATATTTTTAATAAAGTCTGGATCCTGCCTGATAAAGCGGAAGTCTATGAAAAAGGCAATGCGGTGTATGTGACACAGAATCATTTAAAAGTGATGATCGATACGGATTATTTGGCGCAACAAGAAAATTCTGTAGGGGCCGAGATTGTCTCGGCCAACGAGCGAGCGAACACAAGGGTCGCCCCTACGCATGAATTAACGCAAAATATCCTTCGCGAAGTCATTATCCCGGCACTCGAAAAAGAAGTGAACGAGGGAAAAAATTTTGCGCCCCTGCGTCAGGTGTACAGCGGCATGCTTTTGGCCACATGGTATAAGCGGACATTGAAGGAATCTATTTTAAACCGGGTGTACGGGGACCATTCCAGGGTGAAAGGCATTGATCAGGATCCAGCCAGAAAGCGGCAGATTTACGGGCAGTATGTCCAGGCGTTCCACAAGGGTGTGTTTAACATGATCCGGGAGGATATGGATCGGTATTCCGGGGAGATCATTCCGAAGAAGTATTTCTCCGGCGGGACCAGGGGGTTTGAGTCGGCCATGATCAGCAAGGTGCCCGCGCTTGGCCTGTTGACTTTTTCGGCGCTGTCGCTGGCGACTGTTATTCTGAATGTCAGCGCGCCCGTTGCGCGGGCTGAGGATGTGCCGCCTCCGGCGGCTGTGGCACCGGCCGTAAAAATGACGCATCAGCAGGAAGCTATAAAACAGCTTGAAGATATTGCAACGTCGGGCAAGATCGATCAAAAGTTTGCCGAGCGGTGCCGGTTGCGTATTTTAGATCTGCCAGAGTGGGTGGAATGGAATTTTGATGCGGTTTTAACAAAAGGCCCGCTGCCCAAGACAATCAGTTATAGCCCTCCGACGACGTCAGAGGATAAGACTTTCCGCACGAGGATCGCGATAGGTTTAAGAGGTCGCATTAGCCAGGTTACTGGATTGGAGGCTGTTAATCCGAAGGCGGCAAAGAGTGGCAGGACCAGGAATCCTAAAGAGTATGGGCGGATTGAACTGACATATAATCTTGACGGGACACTTCGGGATAGCACTAGTATCCGGACAATTTTCTTAAAAGACGTTGTTGCGGCGCCTGAGCCGCTTGCCCCGGGCCCAGGAGCCGTATCCCTTCCGGAAGAATCAAATAAGGCCATGACCACGACGCCTGAGGATGTATCGGTGTATTTATTGGGCCTGGTTATGGGGAGGTTTCCAAACAATCCGAAAACACGTGTTGCCGCGCAACATTTTTTTAATGAAGGGTTTCTGGCATTTAATGACCTTAATGTCCGTCGAGAAATTGTGATCCGCTATGACGCTGAGTTTCGCAGGAATAACCCGGCCGTAACAAAGTTTCCCGAGATCGAGACTACGGTTTTAACCGTTCAGTTCGCGCAATTTCTGGACATGATGGCGACGATTTTAGAAAACCAGGCGCCTTTAAAAGAGGTCGTGACACTGGCGATGGAGCAGGCCGTGTTTCTGATGAATAATGTGCATCGGCCTATGGTGCGATACGCGGGCGTCCGGCAGTATATGGCCGTGGACCTGACGCGCGATTATGTGCGCCTTGACGGGCGTGCTGTCGCGGTGAAGGACATGCTTATTACCAGGGTCATGGCATGGGGTAGGCTTTTGATTCCTCAGCGCCGCGCACCTGTTGAGATGGATATTATTGAAGCGTGGAGCCCTTCGGGTTCAGGTGCGTCGTGGAGCCAGGGGACGGATAAAGAATTGATCGCGCATAGTTTGGGTGTTCTTTTAAAAGACGGAGAGTTGAATAAGGATGAGCGTGCGCAGGCAAGGGAATTGTTGATTCAGGGATTCTTTGATTTTAGAGATAATGCTGCGGGGGAAGGTTTCAGCAGTTTTATGATGTCTTGGTTGCATGAGCGAGAACAGGGAAAAGTTGTGGATCCGCACGTCGTGGCGGTAGTGCGTGCGCAGGTGGTATATTTGATTCAGCACAATTTTGGAAACGCCATGGCAGGCTTGAATTATTATTCCTGGTTCTTTTCCAAGCTGGATGATATTGAGAAAGATGCGATGTCGTTAAGCCATGCGGGATTAACCGGTCGTCAGCTGCGCGAAGCTGCGGTTGCTCTCTATGCTAAAAGCGCGCTGTCCGGATGGACTAAGGCACAAAAGGACGTGTTTGTGGCTATGGTTAAAGATCGGGAAATTGAGGAAGAAAATTATCGAGAATACTTTTTAGCCGTTGCGGACAGTATTGACGATATGAATCTGGCGGCTATCGGTCGCGACAGGGTGCGGGACGGCGGTATTAACTTCGCTCAATCGAATCTGGATTTGATCATCAAGCGCGACGGAAACGGCATGCCGCTGGCGATCAGCCGGCAGGATCTGGAACATATCCATATTGATGGCCTTGTGCCGAGCATTTCGAACATTCGCCCCTTGACAGAAGGCATTCTTTAGCTAGAATAGCATATACCACACAAAAGGGTGGTATATGCGATGACGCTCCTCGAAAAATTAAATATCCTTGCCGGAAGCGCCAAATACGACGTGAGCTGTGCCACGAGTGGCGCAGTACGCCGCGCGGCCGACGGTAGTGTTTCAACCATGCCCGGGATCTGCCATAGCTGGGCGTCGGATGGCCGGTGTATTTCTCTCCTGAAAGTCCTGTTTACCAATCACTGCCAATATAATTGCCGTTACTGCCTGAATCGCCGCAGTAATGATGTGCCGCGTGCGGCCTTTACGCCTGAAGAGCTGGCGAAACTTACCATTGATTTTTATACGCGTAATTATGTGGAAGGGCTTTTTCTAAGTTCTGGAGTTGTACAGAGCCCGGATCACACCATGGGGTTGTTATTGCGCACGATCCGCCTGTTGCGTGAAGAGTATCGATTCCAGGGGTATATCCATTTAAAGATCATTCCAGGGGCGTCCAAAGCGCTTGTAGATGAAGCGGTGCGCCTGACGGATCGTGTGAGTGTGAACGTAGAATTTGCAAGTGCGGCCAGCTTATCATCCATGGCGCCGGACAAACATTGGCATGACGTCATGGGGCCGATGGCACATGCGGCGTCTGTTATTAAGGAAGCGGCTGATGCACGCAAAGGGCCAGTGGCCGGGAAAGACCGGATCGCGGCCACAGGGCAGAGTACGCAGCTGATCGTTGGCGCGACGGAAGATAATGACGCCGGGATCCTGACATTGGCAGACCGGTTATATCGTCGTGAAGGGCTGAAGCGGGTTTATTATTCGGCGTATGTGCCGGTCAATGCGGATGCCCCGACGGCGCGTCCGCCCCTGTTGCGGGAGCACCGATTATATCAGGCTGATTGGCTGATCAGGGTTTATGGGTTTGGGGTCGACGAGGTGGTGGGCATGAATGTTGCTTCCCGGGCGGGAAGCGAAAGGGGCATGCTCGATTTATCTCTCGACCCCAAGGCCGCGTGGGCCATCCGGCATCTGGAGCGGTTCCCACTGGAAGTGAATAAAGCGTCACACGAGCAATTATTGCGCGTGCCGGGCGTTGGACTGCAGAGCGCCTGGCGGATCGTTCATGCCCGCCGTGAAAAGCGACTGACACTCGACGACCTTAAAGAGTTGCGCGTGGTCATGAAACGGGCTCGTCATTTTGTGACCGCATCGGGGCGTTACGGCGGTGATGGCGCGCCCAGTGTATCGCGCGTGATCGGGAGCCTGACGGCGTCGGATCCGATACACAAACATGCTGAACAGCAGTTTACGTTCCTTGAACCGCAGCGCACTTCTGAAGCGCGATGGTCAGCGCTGACCGGGGAGTTATAAGAATGATGACTATTGATTATGAACTGCACCGTTGGCAGGGGTTTACGCGGTTTCGGCCGCAGGCGGATGGCCGTATGCTCGCTTTCATTGATCCGCAATATGATATTCTCAACGATCTGGCGCTTTATTTTTTCCTGCGCATGCCTGGGCGCGACCTGATCATTGTGGATACTCTGCGTTCATGCGCCGCAGTTACAACAGCAGAAGGGATCAGGATCATTCCCTGGGCCACGAAGTCCGGGGATATACCCCATCCATCAGATGATATCGAAGATCTTTGGCGTGCTTATGTTGATACGATCGCCATTAAAGAACGGCATAATCCCAAGCTTCAGCACCAGCACATTCCTCGGCGTTATCGTAAGAACTTAATTGAGAAAATAATTTAAGAATTGTTCCTTCATCAAATAAAGATTGACACAGAGACAATCTTTTTGTATGTTATTTGACGTTTAGTCAATGAGACTTGACGTTACATTAACTTTTCGGAGGTGTTATGAGCGTATGGATATTGATAGGGGTTCTTTTGACAACGACATGCGTCAAAGCCGAAGAGACCCCGGGGCCTGCTGTGGCAGTAATAGCTGAAGCCACGATAGATCCGGCATTAGTGCACATGCGTCAGTATGTAGAAATCGAGCGTCAAAAAGAAGAGCAGATCCAGTTATTGCAACTGGACCTGGAACAATTGAAATTAGAAGCTGAAAAGAAAAAGGTCATGGGAGAGATGGGTGTACACGTGAATAGCGGACCGGCTTCAGATAAAGAGCCGCATCGGATACTGAAATATGTTCTGGTCACAGATCAAAAACGCGAAGCGCTTATTGAGGAAGGCGGGCAAGAAAGACGGGTTTCTGAAGGGGATCGTTTGGGCGAGATGCAGGTATCGCGGATCGATGCGTCCGGGGTTCTTTTAAAAGCGCCGGATAACCATGCGGTGGCATTGGCGGTTAATCCATGAAATATACAAAACTTGGTGAGTTACTGGTTGAAAAGGGGGTGCTTTCCTCAGGCGGGCTCGGGCTTTGCCTGGCGGTTCAGGAGGCATCATCCGGGGCATCACGGCTGGGTGATGTGCTGAAATATTATGATCTTGTTTCTTCCGAGGGAGTTGCTCATTCTTTGGCAGAACAGGCAGGTTGGCCGTATCTGGCGCCGCCATTCGTGATCCATGAAGAGGCTGCGGCAGAGCTGGGCCAGGACTTCCTTAAAGAGCGCCGGGTTCTTCCCGTATGTCATGAATATCGCAGCGCATTTGTTTTTGCCAATGCCTATGATACACGCACCACGGACCATTTGATGCTGCATTACGGGCAGGATGTTTGTTTTTTTATCGGGAATGAGCGTGCTATTCAGGACGCGATCGACGGGTTGGACCGGAAAAGCGGGGCCGCGATGAATGCCGGGCAAGCGCGGCCTGCGGATGCGCGCGATGAGGTGGAAGCGCTATTGGATGAAGCGATCGTGCGTCATGCCACGGATATTCATTTTGAAGCCTCGGACATGGCGCTCGAAGTGCGGTTGCGGATAGACGGCGTATTGCATTTTCACCGGGCTTTTCCGCTTCAGGTGCAGCCGCGGATCGTGAATATTCTTTTCAGCAAGTCCGAGATCAGCGCCGGAGATTTTCTGAAACTGCATGATGCGCGTTTTGAGCATATATGCCAGGGGCGTGGTTATGATGTCAGGCTTTCGCATATCCCGTCGGTCAAAGGGCCGTCGGTTGTGTTAAGGATCCTGGATAAAGCGCGGTCGCTGGCGTCGCTGCAGGCGCTGGGGTATGCGCCGCGCCATTGGGAGCGGATCACAGGGGCGCTGAAACGGCCGCATGGCATTATTCTCCTTACAGGCCCGACGGGCTGCGGCAAGACCACGAGCCTGTATGCCATGCTGAATCATGTTAAAGGCGTGGGCCTCAAGATCGTGACGATCGAAGATCCGGTCGAGATACGCCTTCCGTTCGTGACCCAGGTCCAGGTTGATCTTAAAAAGGGGCATGATTTTCATCACGTGGCACGCGCGTTCTTGCGCCATGACCCGGATATTATTTTGATCGGCGAGATCCGGGATGAAAAGACCGCGCGAGAAGCTGTGCGCGCTGCATCGACGGGACATCGGGTATTTGCAACACTGCATACGAATGATGCGGTGAGCGCTATTTCCAGGCTGAAAGACCTTGGGCTTGATTACGGAGATATTGCCGGTACGGTCACCTGTGTTATTTCCCAGCGGCTTGTCCGGCGGTTATGCCCGCAGTGTTCCTGTTCAAAGGCCGTGACGCGTGATGAGGTCGACGCAGAAATGCGCATTTTTATGGCCGAGGCCTCAGAGACAGTTTTTTATCCCCGTGGCTGCTCTTTTTGCTGCGAGGGGTATCGCGGCCGGACAGTCGTCGGGGAGGTGTTTGTCCCGGATGATCATATGCGTGCGCGTATCGAGCAGGGCGCGATCCGGGAGGTTTTTCAGATGTTCCAGGAAAAAGATGCGCTGACGATACGCAAAGATGCCGCCCGGCTTGTTTCCGGCGGGATCCTGTCGCTTGAAGAGGCGTTGCGGGTGGTGGGATGAAGATATTAAGCCCGGAAAAAAGCGCAGTATTCTTTCGTGATATGGCTAATATGCTGGAAACCGGGCTTTCACTCTCCAGGATATTTTTTATTATGGAAGAGTCGACACATGATCCTGCCCTGATCAACGCCTGCCGGAAGATCGCCGAAGACCTTGAAGCCGGGCGGTCGCTTGCCGCGGCATTTGAATTGTGCGGAGTGTTTGCGCCTATCGCTGTGACGGCATTGAAAGCCGGTGAGCGCGCCGGCAACCTTCCGGTGGTCATGGCTTTATTGGCAGATTATTTTGATTTCATGGCTAATGTGCAGAAACAATTCATTAATGCCGCGGTATATCCTGCGGTCGTCCTGTTGATCCTCGGCGGTGCGTTTGTCTATATGGCGTGTGTGGTCATGCCGCAGGTGGCCGTCCTGTTGCCGGCAGAGTCGATGCAGGGCCCCATGACAAAGATCTTTTTAATGATGGGAAAAAGCATAACAGTTTTTTGGCCGGCGATCGTGGTTCTGGGCGCGGCGATGATCATATTGATGGTGTGGGCCAGGGGAAGGCATCGGAGGGTCTTGGAGCATGCCATGATGCGCCTGCCTGTTTGGGGCAGGATCAAAAAGGACCTGGAGCTGGGGTTGTGTTTTTTTAATTTGTACGTGCTTCAAAAAAGCGGGATCCCGCTGGATGCGGCTTTGAATGAACTTTCTGCAGGCGAGGGCGGCGTTTCCGTGTTCCATTTTGAGCAATGCCGCCAGTATCTTTTAGGCGGGCTGGGGTTAAGTGAGGCGTTCAGCCGGGATGGGTATTTCCCGAGGGTGATTCCCGATACTATTCGTCTCGGCGAGGAAATGGGGCGGTATGAGGAATATTTTGAACGCCTCTTCCGTTACTTTTATCGTTCGTTTGAAATGAGGGTGAACAGTTTTATTGCGTTAATTCAGCCGGCGCTTTTTATTGTTTGTGCCGCTTTTATTGCGGGATTTGCATGTGCGTTCCTGAAACCTGTTTACGCGAATTTGACCAATATGGGCATGATGCTGCACTAAAAAACAAAGGAGAGGGTATGAAAAGATTGAATAACAAAGGGTTTTCATTAATGGAACTTGCGATCACGGTAGGGTTGATGGCCGTTCTTGTCGGCGTTGTTGCGGCCGGTGGCGGCATGATGGCCAAGTGCCGTGTTCAACGCGAAGCCGAGGCGATCGAAAGCCTGCGCGTGGCGGCGCAGAATTATCTGTCATCGCAGAATCTGACATTTTCCGGTATCAGCATTACGGCGCTCAAGACGGCCGGATTATTGCCGGCGAATTTTGATCCGCTCAAGGCTAATAGTTTTGGCGGGGATTATACGGTTGCGGCCAATGCCGCGGATAATACCCGCGTGGACATTGCGTTGGCCAATGTTTCTGACACGGCGGGGACGGAGTTGATCAATGTGTTCAAGGCCAAGGCGAATGCCACAACATATGACAAGGCAAGCAAGTTATGGACCGCCACATTTTAACGCG
>JADFWS010000075.1 GCA_015234065.1 Candidatus Omnitrophota bacterium | reverse complement strand
TGAGGCGAAGCCGAAGGTGGACGCAGGAACCTGCGGGCTTGGAACTATTGGGTGTCATCCTGAGGCGAAGCCGAAGGATCTCCTGGATTAATTTGTTGGCAAGGCTTTTGAGCGGACTAAAGAATTTGGAGATTCTTCGCCTGCAGGCTCAGAATGACGAGAAGCAGGCTCAGAATGACGGCTTGCGGGCTCAGAATGACTTTAGGGCGACATATATTGAGAATATTACGTTGGAAAAGAACATGATGACGATAGTTAAAAAGCGACTATTCATTGATCGCTGCGGCGAGCGCGGAATGTGGCTTCTGGTCATGGCCTCGAGCCTTATTGTCGTGTTCATGGTGGTGGCGTTGTATCTGCGGTCGCGCCCGATCCTGGACATGACGCCGCTCAATCAGCTTTTATTCGGGCAGTCCTGGCATCCATCCCGGGGGGAATTCGGTTTCCTGACGTTTTTGGTCGGAACGTTATGGGTGACGCTCGTGGCGGTCACGATCGCGATCCCGGTGTGTATTTTTACGTCCATTTATCTGGTGGAGTATGCGCCCCGCTGGGTCAGGGACGCGGTCAATCCATTGATCGATATTCTCGCCGGTATTCCATCAGTCGTGTTCGGGATGTGGGGAGTGCTTGTGATCGTGCCTTTGGTCAGCACATATCTTGCGCCGATGTTCGGGACATGGTCAAGTGGATACAGCATTCTGTCCGGCGGGATCGTTCTTGCGGTCATGATCTCTCCGGTTATTATTCATATTGTGATCGAGGTCTTGAACACTATTCCGCGGCCGCTCAAGGAGGCGTCTCTGGCGCTGGGGGCGACGAAGTGGGAGACCATCAAGCATGTGGTGCTGAAGCGTGCCATGCCGGGTATGATCGCGGCGAGTGTGCTCGGCCTCTCACGGGCCTTCGGAGAAACGATCGCGGTCATGATGGTGGTTGGAAATATGGCGCGCCTGCCGGCTTCGATCTTTGATCCGGCGTATCCGCTGCCCGCGCTTATCGCGAACAATTACGGGGAGATGATGTCCATTCCGCATTATGACGCGGCGCTTTTGTTTGCGGCGCTCTTATTGTTGTGCATTGTCCTGTATTTCAATATCGTGTCGCGCATGATCCTGGGTGCTACAAAATGGAGCTCGTATTATCATGGATAGGCGTAAACTCGAAGAGAACTTTTTTAAAGGGGTCATGATCGCATCCACGGTGTCGATCCTTTTGACGCTGGTCCTTATTCTGTGGACGGTTGTGTGCAAGGGCCTGCCGTATCTGGACTGGAACATGGTCACCCAGGCGCCGAAAAGCGGGTTTTATCTTGGTAAAGAGGGCGGGGTGCTGAATGCGATCTTGGGGTCGTTGTGTATTACCGGCGGAGCAACGCTACTGGCGATCATGGTGAGCCTTCCGGTTGTTCTGTATTTGAATGTATATGCCAAGAAAGGGTCGCGCCTGACCTATGTGACGCGTTTTGCATTTGACGTGTTGTGGGGCATCCCGTCCATTGTGTATGGCGCGTTCGGGTTTACGCTGATGCTGTTTTTTGGTATGGGCGTGTCTCTTCTCGGCGGGATCATTACGGTGGCATTTCTCATTTTTCCGATCATGAGCCGGTCCATGGACGAGGTGATCCGCATGATGCCGCGTGAATTGCTGCAGGCGTCCTACGCGCTTGGCGCCACACGTTTTGAGACCGCGTTTAAGGTCGTGGTGCGCCAAACCTTGCCGGGTATCACGACTGCGGTCCTGATCGCGTTTGGCCGCGGGATCGGGGATGCGGCGTCGCTGATTTTTACAGCCGGGTTTACGGATGCGCTGCCATCGTCGTTGTCAAGGCCGGCCGCCTCGCTGCCGCTCGCGATCTTCTTTCAGTTCGGAACGCCGACGCCTGAAGTGCAGGGGCGCGCGTTTGCATCTGCGCTTATTTTGACGATCATGATCCTTGTGATCAGTATCCTGTCGCGTTTTTTAACGAAGAAATTAACAAAGAATGTTGTGAGGTAAAAAATTCTTATGAATACCAAAAGTCACATTTGCGTCCAGAACCTGAATGTTTTTTACGGCAAGGACCATGCGTTGAAAGATATTAGCGTCGAGATCCCGGACAAGAAGATCACGGTCATTATCGGGCCTTCAGGTTGCGGCAAGACCACGCTCTTGCGTTCGTTTAACCGGCTGATCGACGATATCGACGGGGTTAAGGTCAGCGGCAAGGTGTTGGTCGACGGAGAGAATATTATGGATCCCAAGGCGGAAGTCACGCATATCCGTCGGAAGATGGGCCTTCTGTCACAAAAGCCGTATCCGCTGCCCATGTCGATCTATGATAATATCGCCTATGGCCCGCGCCTGAACGGCGAGCGGAATAAAAAGAAATTGGATCGCATTGTGGAGCATTTTCTCAGGACCGCGAGCCTCTGGGATGAGGTCAAAGTCAAGCTTCATGGCCCGGCGTCGAATCTTTCCGTGGGGCAGCAGCAGCGTTTGTGCCTCGCGCGCGGATTGGCGGTCGGCCCCGAGATCATCCTGGGCGATGAGCCAACCTCGGCGCTGGATCCGCGTTCCAGCCAGCATATTGAACAGCGCTTCCTTGAGCTTAAAGAGCATTATACGATCATTCTCGTAACGCATATCCTGCGCCAGGCCAAACGCCTTGCCGATTACGTGCTCTTTTTGTATAATGGGCAGATCATTGAGCACGGCCCGGCCAAGGAGATCTTTGAGAATCCGAAGCAGGCCATGACCAGAGACTACATATTCGGCGTGATCAGTTAATATGAAAACAAACATATCGGTTCTTGCGCTTTTTTTGGCGATCACTTTTTCCGGCTGTTCCACGAACGAGCAGTATGTGGAGCAGGCCCGCCTTCTTCTGGATGATACCGGGGTCGCGTATCAGTTAAAAGGCTGCAATGCCAACGGAAACGAGCGGGAGCTGGCGTGCGAGGTCGTTCTCAACCAGGACGCGGTGAACAAGATCGTGACGGCCTGGGACCTTAATGTGCCGCTGGAGAATTATCCTGACCAGAAGCATGTTATTTTCCTAAAAGATAATGAGGACCCGATGTCGCCGTTCCTGAGAAATCAATATTCTCGCGCATTCGCTGTCCCGGAATGGCAAAAGGCTAAATTCGGATTCTGGGGTGCGATCCTGTTCTATAATCAGAGCACACAAAAAGCCTGTTTTTTCCTGAACATTGCGTATATTTAACCCCTTCAACATGTCGCTTCAGATACCTCGTCAACATAAGCATTTCTTTACAGCCGTGATCCTGTCGATCATGGCTGTTCTTTTGATTGCCGGGTCAGCCTTTCATGTCTTTGCCAAGAATGAGCTGGATACGCTGGATCTCAGGTTTCGCTTGCGTCGGGTGTTACCGGTGAGCGACAAGATCGTGATCATTGAGATCGGCGATGATTCGATCCGTAAACTCGGGGCATTCCCGTTTGACCGGGAATATCATGCGCTTCTGGTGAAGGCCCTGGCGGAAAACGGCGCCCAGGCTGTCATGTTTGATATGTTCTTTTCGGAAGCAACAAAAAGTGATGCTTCTTTCGCGGATGCGATGAAGGCGGCGGGCAATGTGTATCTGCCCGTTGTGTTTGAGATGAAGGCCGGGGACGCTGTTGCGAGCGGTTATGCCGCACAGGAATTGGATATATTCAGGAAGTCGGCGCGTGGGTCTGGGCATATTAATGTCAGCCCTGATCCGGACGGAAAATATCGGCGGGTGCCGCTGTTGGTTCAATATGACGGAGGGCTTTATCCGTATCTTTCTTTTTCTTTGATCGCGGGGGAGGCGGGGGTTTCTGAACAGGATATTCGTTTGGTTCCGGGCCGCTATATTCAGTTCGGAAAGAAGATGGCGATCCCTCTCGACGCGGCGTCTAACATGATCGTGAATGTGGCCGGGGCGTGGGGAAGGGCATATCAGCATTACTCGTATGTGGATGTGCTTCAGTCGTATGCTGCCCGGCTTTCGGGCCAAAAGCCGAACCTTGATCTGAATATGTTGCGCGGCAAGATCTGCCTCGTTGGGCTCACGGCAACAGGTTCCACAGACCTGCATCCGAATCCGTTCGGGCCGCTCAATCCGGCACTCGGCATGCACGCGGATGTGATCAATTCTATTCTGATGAAGCGCTTTATTTATCCGGCGCCTCGGGCGTTAAATGTTCTGTTTCTTTTAATGCTGATCGGGGCCATGGGTTGGGCCGTGTCGTGGAACAAGCCGCTTAAGGGGCTGGGCGTTCTTCTTCTTTTGATCGCTTTTTATAGCGGTTTATGCGTGGCGTTGTTTGTCGGATGGGGGTTGTGGGTGGATATGTTCTATCCGCTCGTGGTGGTTGTGCTTATTTATCTTATGGCGACGCTGTACATGTATCTCAAAGAATGGACAAAACGCTTTCTTTGGGAGAAAGAGCTGATGACGGCGCGCAAGATCCAGCAGAGCTTCTTGCCGAAAGAACTTCCTGTCCTCGACGGCCTGGACGTAGCGGCCACAATGTCGACGGCGCGCCATGTTGGCGGCGATCTGTATGATTTTTATGAATTCGGCACAAACAGGCTGGGCGTTATGATCGGCGATGTGTCGGGGAAAGGTATTCCGGCGAGCTTGTTCATGGCCATGGTGTCGGGCGCGATCAAGTTCTTTACGCTGGCAGATACGCATCCGGCGGAGACGCTGCATCATCTGAACGTAAAGATCGTTCGCGAATCGACCGCCAATCTTTTTGTGACGATCTTTTACGCGCTTTTTGATATCGACAAGAACGTGATGACGTATGCGAACGGCGGGCATCTTCCGGCGTTGTATCTTCCGAAAGACTCGGCGGCGCAATTTCTGGACGCGGATGAAGGCCTTCCGATCGGGATGCTGGAAGGGCTGTATTCCGGCCATCAGGTTTGTTTTGGCGCAGGCGATATCTTTGTTTTTTATACCGACGGGATCACCGAGGCCAAGAATCATCAGCGGCAGATGTACGGCGTGGAGCGACTGAAGGTTGTTGTAGAGCTGAACCGTGCTCTGACCGCAGGGCAGATTCTTGAAGCTATTGAAAAGGATGTCCGCCAATTTGAACCGAGGCAGCATCAACATGATGACATTACGTTTATTGTGATGAAAATCTCCGGGGGGAAGGCATGATGAATCCAGGGCTATTCCGCAGTGTTTTTCCGCGCGTGATATTTTTGCTGGTGATCGCCGGTTCTTTGGCTGTTAATATCCTGCGATTTGTGAATACCAAAGAGATCCCGTACGGATGCCACATTGATGAGATCGGGATCGTGAGTTCTATCCGTTGTATCGCGACCGAAGGGGTGGACCCTTTGCTTCATCCTCCGGCGCTGTTTATCAATCTTTTCTTTGAATCGCCCCGGGCGCCCACGTATGTGTATCCGGGTATTCTGTGGGGCAAAGCTTTCGGGTTTTCATGCGCAAGCATGCGCGCGTTCTCGGCATTCCTTGTCGTGTTCGGGATCGCGGGATTATTCTTTCTGGCACGCAGGCTCTGGGGCTGGCAAACGGCTGGCTGGGTGGTGTTTCTGGCAAGCATCTCACCGTGGATGTGGGCCTTGTCACGCATTGCGTTTGAATCCCAGGTGGCGGCCAGTTTCTTTATCTGGGGCATGTACTTCATATTTCGCCGGGCTTCGCGATGGAATGCGTTCATGGCCGCGTTTATGCTCGGATGCGCCATGTACACCTATTTGCCGTTTCGCCTTGTTGTCCCGCTTGTGTTGCCGCTGTTTTTTTGGGCAAGGGCTGAACGGGGCGCTCTTAATAAAGGCTGGCATCCTGTATTCTGGCCCGCATTGGTCCTCATCTCAGTGCCGCTGGTGCAAGGGATGTTGAACGGCGAGCTTATGGGCCGGTTCAATGAGCTATGCCTTGTTTCAAAGAATAACCTTGGAGCAGGGGGCGGATTTTTCGCCCTCAAGAATGCGCTGGGAATGTTCGTGCATAATTACGGGCTGCATTTTTCGCCGCATTTCCTGTTTGTGCAGGGCGACGATAATGTCATGTTCACGTCTCATTTTGGCGGTATTTTGAGTTGGCCGGACATGTTGGCATTGTTGTTCGGCGGGGTTTTGTTCGCCTGGTCAACCGTTCATCGGAAAGCTCGCCTGTTTTGTAAAGATCGGCGTATTCTTGTGGTTTGTGTGATCTGTTTTCTGGTCGGGTTTGTGCCATCCGGCCTTACCAATGTCCAGGTTCCGAATGCGTTGCGGAGCATCGGGGCATGGCCGTTCTTAATGCTTCTGGGCGGATTCTGTATTCGTGAAGTTCAGAAGCGCGTGCCGTTGGCCGCGGTGCTCGCGGTCCTGATCGCCGGAACGTTCGCATGCGTGTATTTGAAGGATTATTTCGGGCCCTATCAGGCGCGCAGCCGGGGCATGTTCGATTTTTGGAGCTATGATATGGCGAAGAATGCCAGGACGAATGAGGACTGGCTTAATTTCATGTATTTCAACCGGCACAAGGACTTCACCCTTCAATATTATTTGATGGAGTTTAAGGGGGATTCCTGTTCGCAGGCGAGGCAGGCATGGGTTGGTTTTAATAAATTCCTTGATGAGAGGGGTATCCAATGACGGATGATACCAGGAAAAAAGCGTTTCAACTGATCATTCTTTTCGGGATGGTCAGCCTTTTTGGCGATATTATTTACGAAGGTGCGAGGAGCGTTAACGGCCCGTATTTAAAGACGCTTGGCGCAAGCGCGGCGCTGGTCGGCCTTATCGGCGGAGCCGGAGAATTTGTCGGATATGCCATACGCCTTGTGTCCGGTTATTTTGCAGACCGCACACATGCATATTGGTTTTTTACATTCTTGGGATACGGGCTTCTTGTGTCTGTGCCGCTTTTGGCGTTGACAGGAATCTGGCAGGTGGCGGCGATCTTTATCGTGGTCGAGCGCTTGGGCAAGGCGTTGCGCTCGCCGGCAAAAGATACGATCCTGTCACAGGCGGCCCAGCAGATTGGCACGGGTTGGGGGTTCGGCCTGAACGAAGCCATGGACCAGATCGGCGCCCTTCTGGGCCCGCTCATGTTCACGCTGCTTTTTATGTCCACGGGAAGGGCGGTGCAGAAACTCAGCGATTATCAGCATGGTTACGCATTGTTATGGATCCCGTTCGTGCTTTTGATCGCATGCGTGGTTGTGGCATTCCGCTGTATTCCGAATCCGGAGGCGCTGGAAGATAAGAAGTCCAGGCTCGGCGAGCCGGAGGCGCTTTCAAAGATATTCTGGCTTTATAATGCGTTCAGTTTTCTGACAGCGATGGGATTCATCGGGTTTATTCTTATGGGCTATCATTTCAAGAACATCGGGATACTGACCGACGCGCAGATCCCGTTCTTCTACGCCATTGCCATGGGTGTCGACGGGCTCGCGGCGCTTGTGATCGGTAAATATTATGATGTGCTGAAAGATAAGCATCAGAAAGAGCATGCGGGCCTGTTGATGCTTGTTTTTGTGCCGCTAGTGTCGGCGCTTATTCCTGTTTTGGCGTTTGCGAGATCGTTTGTCATGGTCGTTGTGGCGGTCGTCTTGTGGGGGATCGTGATGGGCGCGCATGAGACCATTATGAAGGCCGCGATCGCGGACCTGACGCCCCTGCGCAAGCGTGGTACCGGCTACGGCATCTTTAATGCTACCTATGGCATTGCCATGCTCGCGGGCGGCGCGCTCATGGGCTTTCTTTATGACATTTCTGTCCCGCTCATGGTGCTCACGGCATCTCTGATCCAGTTCGCCGCACTGCCGGTATTTTTTATGATGAAGCGCGAGATCAAGAGATAAATCATCTTGCGACATGATGCTGTCGTTATGAGTTGGTAATATAGTCCTGTGGAATTCTTGAAAGTAGAATGATCGCTAAACATGGAGGGTTTGATGTGAGTGATCGCTTTATTGCGCATGCACGTCGGGATGAGTGCACGAAAGAATATTTGATCCATGACCTGAAGGATCATTTAGTTGGTACGGCGGATAGGGCCAAATTATTTGCAAGTATTTTTGGCAATGGTGATTGGGTGGAATTGGCAGCCCTTTGGCATGACCTTGGGAAATTTCTTCCATCTTGGCAGGCATATATTCGTCGAGAAACGGGCTGTGATGAGAATGTTCGTGACGATGGCGATGTTGCCCGTCCTAATCATAGTTCTGCCGGCGCTGTGTTGGCGTTAGAAAGATTGAAACAATCTCCTCCGGCGCGATTGTTAGCTTTTCTTATTGCGGGGCATCATGCGGGGCTTCCGGATTGGGCTCCTGATATTCAGACAGGAGGGGATCTTCAGAATCGGCTGTTTGATACCCTTACGCAATCCTTGAAGACTGATGAATTAAACATCCTTCGACACATTCCTGCGGCAAATATTTTCTTTGCAACAAAACTTCCGAGAACGACTCCAATGGGGATAAAAACAGCTGAAGATGCGCAAAAGAGCGCAGAGCATTTACATTTATGGATCAGGATGGCTTTTTCTTGTCTTGTTGATGCGGACTTCTT
This sequence comes from Candidatus Omnitrophota bacterium, assembly GCA_015234065.1. Classification (GTDB taxonomy): domain Bacteria; phylum Omnitrophota; class Gorgyraeia; order Zapsychrales; family Fredricksoniimonadaceae; genus JADFWS01. The sequence continues at coordinate 248 of JADFWS010000075.1, read as the reverse complement.
GGATACTGAAAAGTTTATGAGCGGAAAAGACCGCAGTGAGGTTGTCGCATATCCGTCTTTAGATGTGTTGCTGTCCCGATTTAATGTGTATATGCAAAAGAAACAAGCTGAAGTTGACCCAACACCATTAAATTTAGCGCGAGCAGAGATTCTTCGGCAATGCCGGAACAATGCGTTTTTAGAGCCCGGGTTTTATTCTTTAACTGTTCAGACTGGTGGTGGTAAAACTCTGGCGGCGATGGCGTTTG
>JADFWS010000074.1 GCA_015234065.1 Candidatus Omnitrophota bacterium | reverse complement strand
TCCGTTCCGGCGGATCGGGCGCTGGCGCCGGACAAGGTTATTCCTATTTTGACATGGGAGCAGGCCGTCGACTTTTCGAACATGATCCCGTATGTTTCAGGACGTAAGGAGTGGCTAGGGGCATTTGCGTTTAATCGCCGGGGCCAGGTCCTTATGGTATCCGGCCCTGTTGGCGGGGCACTTAAAGCCCATCAGCATCTTTTAACAGGCACGCCGTATCAAATGGATGGATCAGAAGTGGGTGTGGACTGGGTCACGGCGACGGTTACGCATGACTTAATTACCGGCGCAGCACGGAGTATCTCGATCATAGTGCCGTCATTCAAGGACCCTGATAAAAGTTTCACCGGCGAGATGAAGAAATTTCAAGGCGTGGCCCTTCCCAATGACAATGATCGTAAGCGAAACACGCCAGCGTATAGAGAGTACTTAAAGGATCGGGATAAGGATGTTTTTCGCGCTTTGCGTTTGATTGATGATGCATGGGAAAAACAGGGCATGGATCCGGAGGCTATTTATGTTGATCTGGTGTTAAGTGAAGAATCGCGCGCCAGGTCTCAGGGAACCTTGGCAGAAATGAAGGCTGTGGCTGATCAGGAGGTTGGGGATTTTGCGCAGAATGGTGGTATTGACCTGAATCCTGAGCATATGGCGCTTGAGCTGCAGAAGAATGGCGCGCGAGAGGGTTTTCAGTTTTCTGCGGATGCTGCGCAGAATGTCCGGATCGACGGCCTCAGGCCGGTGATCATCGCTATCCAGCCCATGGCTATGCCCTTGCGCGAATATTTAGGCACTAACACACCGTAATTATTTCTCGTCGATGATCATGACCGCTTGGGCGAGCGCGAGGGGCACATCGGCGAAAATATGCTCGATCCCGACCCGCTGGATGATCCCGGTCTTCTGGAAAGTTTGAAAAACGCGTTTGTTAATGCCGGCGATGATGACCTGCGTTTTACTGCGGTCCGACTGGTTAATCAAATGTTCAAGCGCGCTGGCGGCGGTGGCGTCGACTGCCGGGACGGCGTCCATGCGTAAAATAAGTACGCGCGGCATTTTCTTGATACTGCCGATCGTATCGCGGAATTTATCGGCGGCGCCAAAGAAGAATGGCCCGTTGATCTCGAATATTTCGACGCCTTCCGGGACACCGTCGTAGTCGTGCGGCTTTCCATTCTCGCCGTCTTCCTGGATAAGATTGATATTCGTGACTTCGGCCATGCGATGCATGAACAGAAACGCGGCCATCACCACGCCGACTTCGATCGCAACAGTTAGATCCACCAGTACTGTAAGCCCAAAGGTCATTAGCAGGACAAGCTGGTCTCCGCGCGGGGCACTGAGCAGCCGTTGAAACAGCCGCCATTCGCTCATGTTATAGGAAACAACAATTAGAATACCCGCGAGGCAGGGCATGGGAATGAGGCCAGCCCATTTTCCGCAGAAGATGAACAGGCATAGGATCGTGATCGCGTGGATGATGCCGGCAAAAGGCGTGCGCCCGCCATTTTTAATGTTCGTGGCTGTGCGCGCGATCGCGCCGGTCGCTGGAATGCCGCCGAATAAAGGAGAAATAATATTGGCAAAGCCCTGAGCTACCAGTTCCATGTTGGAGCGATGGCGCGACCCTGTCATGCCGTCTGCCACAACGGCGGATAAGAGCGATTCGATCCCGGCCAAGAGCGCGATCGTGATCGCGGGGGAGGTCAGCTTCATAAAATTGGCCATGTCAAAATGCGGAATGTGCGGGGCTGGAAAAGTATTCGGCATAGTGCCAAAGCGCGTAAAGATCGTGTCGACGGGAAGATGCAGCCACTGGACGAGCGCGGTCGTCGCCAGGATCGCAATGATCGTTCCGGGTACGCGTTTGGTGATGCGCGGCCACATCATAATAATAAGGATCGTGAGGGCTGAAAGCATGATCGCAAAGCTGTTCGCGAGTGTCATGCTTTGCCCATAAGCGAGCCATTTATCCACAAAATGCCCCGGGACTTTTGCAAGCTTGATTCCCAGTGCGTCCGGAATTTGTGTGGTGAAGATAATGAGGGCGATGCCGCTCGTGAAACCGACGGTCACAGGATAAGGGATATATTTGATCACATCACCCAGGCGCATGAAGCCCATAATAAGAAGAAGGACGCCGGCCATAAGCGTGGCTGTCGCCAGGCCGTCGTAGCCGTACTGCTGGACGATATTAAACACAATAATAATAAATGCGCCGGTCGGCCCGCCGATCTGGACGCGGCTTCCGGAAAGAAAAGAAATGAGAAATCCTGCGATCACCGCGGTTACCAGGCCCTGTTCCGGCTGGACGCCGGACGCGATCGCAAACGCGATCGATAAAGGCAGGGCTACGACGCCGACGATCATGCCGGCTAACAGGTCATTGAGCAGAAGAGCAAAAGAGTACTTTTCTCTCAAGACCGTAAAGATCTGAGGTTCAAACGTTCTGTGTGGCATAAGCTTTTTATGTTCGATCGACGAGTCCCTTGAGGGAAATTCCTGGGGCTTGCTCGGCAGGCGGAAGTTCCGGATGCCGGTAACGTGTCGGCCTGCGTTGCGGGCAGGCGCGCGCCGTACAATCATGATAACGAGTTGCAATTATAGCACTGATGTCAATAAAAAGATGTGTTGTGGAGGAAAATTCTTAACCCGTGATATAATTTTGATATGAACGACATATACGATTTGATCATTGTTGGCGCGGGTGCGGCCGGGCTTATGGCCGCGGCTGAAGCCGGGGCCCTGGGGTTTAAGGCAGTTGTGTTGGAAAGCCAGCGCGAGCCTGGGCTTAAAATCCTGATGTCGGGCGGCGGGCGCTGTAATGCGACCAATGCGCGCGTGACCGAGAAAGATTATGCCGCCGGTTGTGAACATACCTTGAGGCATGTGCTTAAAACATTTTCTTCGAGTGAGGCCGTTGCGTTCTTTGAACAATGGGGCGCTCCGTTATCGTTGCAGGAAACGGGGGAGTATTTTTCCGCGGATAATAAAGCGCGCACGGTACGCGACGCATTATTACGTGCGGTGAGCGCAGGTAAGGTCGAGATCCTGTGCCAGCATCCTGTAAAGAACATTACGGTGCAGGATGGCTTGTTCAATGTGGTGGCCGAAGGCGCTATTCGGCGCGCGCGGGCGGTTGTGGTGACAACCGGAGGGCTATCGTACCCGTCGACAGGGTCCAGCGGGGCCGGATATGCGTTGGCAGAAAGTTTTGGGCATCAGCTTGTGTCGGCGCGTCCGGCACTGACGCCTTTTCTGGCTTCCAGGGATATATTTGCGACCTTAAGCGGTATTGCGGTCCCGGTCCGGCTTTCATTGTGGGCATTGGGTCGCAAGCTCCGTTCGGTCGAAGGCCCGATGCTTTTTACGCATAACGGTTTTAGCGGCCCGGCGCCGATGGAGATCAGCTGCCCGTGGATTGACGCGCGCAATGACGAGGGCGAGATCCGTGTTGATTTCTTTCCGACGGAGAAAGGCCAGGGTATCGGGTTTATTCTGGATAATGCGGGCCAGCAGAATTTGAAGAACTTATTGGCGCGTTCATTGACCGAGCGTTTGGCGCTGGTGCTGTTAAGCGAGGCCAAAGTCGACGGGTTCAAACATCCCGGCAAGAATGAACTTTGGAATAAGGAAAAGAAGGCGCTGGAGCGGGTGCTGAGAGAGTATACACTTCCGGTCGATAATGTGATGGGTTATGCCAAAGCCGAAGCCACGGCCGGTGGTGTTGATTTGAAAGAATTGAAGGGCGCCACCCTCGAATCGCGCTTGCAGCCGGGGCTGTATTTCGCCGGTGAAGTCCTCGACGTCAATGGCCGTATCGGCGGGTTTAATCTCCAGTGGGCGTGGGCCAGCGCTGTTGCGGTTATCCGTGCCGTGGCGAAAAAATATAAGGAATAGGATGACAACGATCTTGTTGCTTGCCGCATCAAATATTTTCATGACCTTTGCCTGGTACGGGCACTTGAAATTTAAGGAGTATCCGTTGTGGGTTGTGATCCTGGTGAGTTGGGGGATCGCATTCTTTGAATATTGCCTGATGGTCCCGGCGAATCGCTGGGGCAGCGCGCAGTTTTCAACATCTCAACTTAAGATCATGCAGGAAGCCATCACGATCGTTGTGTTCTGCGGGTTTTCCGTGTGGTACTTAAGAGAACCGCTGAAATGGAATTACCTTGTAGGATTCGCGCTGATCCTCGCCGCCGTGTTCTTTGTGTTCAAAAAATGGTAATACTATAACAAGTCGCTCGCCAGCTCTGCCAGTTCCGACCGCTCGCCTTTTTCCAGAAAGATATGTGTATACAGTTTTTGCCCCTGCATTTTATCGATCAGGTAGCTTAAGCCATTGGAATAAATATCCAGGTACGGATGGTCGATCTGAAAAATATCCCCGGCAAAAACCATTTTAGTGTTCTCGCCGGCACGAGTGATAATGGTTTTGATCTCGTGGGGCGTGAGGTTCTGCGCCTCATCCACAATGAAGTAGGTGTCCACTAAACTCCGGCCGCGGATATAGGCTAAAGGCGAGATCACAAGCTTTTCTTCATCGAGAAGCTTCTGGAATTTCTTGCCTTTGCGTTCGGATGTTTCAATACTGCGGTCCTGGATCACGCCGAGGTTGTCATACAAAGGCTGCATGTAGGGATTGATCTTTTCATCCACACTGCCGGGGAGATAGCCCAGGTCTTTGTTGGATAACGCGACGATAGGTCGCGCAAGAAAGATCTGTTTGTAATGCTCGCGCTGTTCAAGTGCGGCGGCGAGGGCCAGGAGCGTTTTACCGGTCCCGGCTTTGCCTGACACCGTCACGAGCCGGATATTCTCGTTCATGAGCGCATGCAGCGCGAACATTTGCTCGACGTTGCGAGGTTTGATGCCCGAAGCCTGGATCTTGGTGATATGTTTGATCATCATGTCTTCGGGGTCTACAAAACCCAGCGCGGAAACGTCCTTGTTGCGCGCAACAATGAATTCATTCGGGTGAAAGCGTGAGCGGGACTTGAGCGCTTTTGTCGGGACGCCGGCGTTGTCATGGCAGAGCTTGGTAATGACATCTTTGGAAACATTTTCTTCGAAGCGATAACCCTTGTAGATCGTGGAAATATCTTTGACGTGGTCGGTTGTGTAATCTTCGGCGATGAGGCGTACCGCCTTGGCCTTGACGCGCAGGTTCACGTCTTTTGTAACAAGGGTCACTTCACGGCCAACCGCTTCCTTGGAAAGGCAGTACGCACAGTTGAGGATCTTATGGTCGGGTTTATCCGTGTCAAAATGGGGCCTGAGATCCGGATGAAATTTCTGGTCCAGCTTGACGATAAGCAGCCCTTTTCTTTTGCCGATCGGGATGCCGCCGTTAAAAATACTATCCGAGGAGATCTTATCGAGTTCTTTCAGGAAATGCCGGGCGTGGAAATTAAGGGTTTCATTACCTTTCTTGAATTTGTCGAGTTCTTCAATGACGGTAATGGGGATAACAACATCGTGTTCTTTGAATTGGTGAAGGCATGCGCTGTCGTGCAGGATGACGTTTGTGTCGAGGACAAATAATTTTGTGGTTTTTTCAGCCATAATCCGCCCCGGGTTGTTAAAATCATTAATAAAGAACAAGACCGATACAATTATAAGTGCCCGTGCCGTCATGCCAAACAAAATCAGCAAAATAATTATTGCCTGCATAAGTATAACATTTTTATTCGGGTGCGCCCATGTGGCAGGCCCGGTTTTGAATGCGCCGGTTGAAAGCGCGTCTCGGGCGGTAGAGGCCGAAGTGTTGGCGCCGCAAGCCAGAGTTTTGCCGTTGCATGAGAAACTGGTGTTTCGTGTTAAATGGCTTGGGCTGACGGCAGGGGAGCTTGTGTCCGAGATCAAGGGGATCGAGGATTTGAACGGGCGCAAGGCTTATCGGATCGAGGTCACGGCGCGCACGCTGGGTTTTACGTCCACGATCTACCGCATTGACGATCATTATGTATCGCATCTCGATGTCGAAACGCTCGTGACACTGCGGCATGAGGTGCATCGCCGCGAGGGCAGTTATAAAAAAGATGCTGTGATCGACTTTGATCAAGTGGCACATAAGGCGTATTTCAAAAGCCAAACTGACGGAACGTCAAAGGTGATCGATATCCCGCCAGAAACACATGATACCGTGACTGCGGCGTATGTGGCGAGGCTTTTGCCGTTGACACCGGGAAAGTTTTTTGAGATGAAAGTCCTGAACAGCGAAAAGGTGTACGACCTTTTTGTCGCGGTTCCGGAAAAAGCACAGCGCGCTATTGCCAGCCGCCCGCGTGCGCCGTATTTGACAATTAAACCTTATGCCAAAACGTCAGGCCAGGAAGTTCGTGAAGGTTCTTTAAGCGGCTTTGTGACGGATGATGCGCATCGTGATCCTGTATTGGTCGTGATCAAGGCGCCTGTTTTCACCAGCCTGGTCGCGCAATTAATGTCCGTTGCCCGCGAACAACCGCCATAACCTCCGGGGTTATGGCGGTTGTTGAGGATTCCTCAAATCGTGATCGCGGCGTTGTATCAGATATTTTTTTATGGTATCGTCTTGTATCGTATTTTTGCCTGAAAGGGGCTGAAACATTATGTCGGAATCTTTAGAGTCGGAACGACCGCTTCGGATCAAGCAATATCTTGATCTGGCCGTGCATCGAGGCGCGTCGGATATTCATTTTGTGTCAGGGCGGGCGCCTATTTTGCGCTTGCAGGGCGAGCTCATTCCCTTTAATGAATTTGCACCGCTGACGCACGAGGAGCTTAAAGAGGTCATTTTTGAAATGCTTAATGACCGCCAGAAAAAGATCTTTGAGGAAACGTATGAGATCGATTATTCCTATCGGGGCTTGAAGCAATATTATTTTCGTATTAACGTGCATATGGATAAAGGCTCGATCGGTGCGACGATCCGCATCATGCCCGGGTTGACCACGTCGCTTGAGTCGTTGGGCCTTCCGGAAGTTGTAAAAGATCTGACGCGCCGCCGCAGCGGGCTGATCCTTCTCGTTGGGCGTGCTGGCATGGGAAAAACAACGACCATGACGCATATGGTCCAGCAGATCAATGAAGAACGCGCGGCCAAGATCGTGACCGTCGAGGATCCCATTGAATTTGTGTATGAAGCCAAACGCAGTGTGATCGTTCAGCGTGAGGTCGGGATCGACACGTTAACGTTTGCCGCCGGGCTTAAATATGCGCTGCGTCAGGATCCCGACGTTGTCGTGATCGGTGAGATGCGCGATCTTGAATCCATTTCCATGGCGCTCACGACCGCCGAGACCGGCCACCTGGTGTTCGGGACGCTCCATTCGAGCGACGCGATCGAAGCGATCAACCGTATTATCGATGTGTATCCCGGTGAAAAACAGAATCAGATCCGCGTCCAGCTCGCCGAGAATCTTCTGGCGGTCATTGGCCAGCAGCTGCTGCCGCGCAAACAATCGGATAAGCGTATCCTGGCGACAGAAGTTGTTATTTCGACGCTCGCGATCCGTAATATGATCCGCCGTAACTCGCTGGCCGAGATCCGCGGCCAGATGGAAACCGGGCGGGAAGGTATGTTTACGACGGAACAGTGCCTGTCCGCGCTCGTTAAAAGAGGCTTGATTACAGAAGAAGTCGCGCTTAGCCACGCCAAATATCCACAGATGCTGGACCTTCGTCCGCCGCTTAAATCGTCATGAAAGGAATGTTTATGGCTCGTTCGTATATTTTTATGCTGTGTGTAGCGCTGTTGATGACAACGGCCGCATGTGCCGAAGAATCCATGACGCTGGCCGGCGCCGGGGCTGTTGTGTCGACACGGCCTTACCGGGGCGTTGGCTCGAAAATCATGGCGGTGCCGCTCATGTCTGTTGAGTATAAAAATCTCTATATTAAAGGCGTTGAGGCGGGATATTCATTTTATAAGACCGGCCTGGTTACGGTCAGTGTTATCACAAGCCCGCGTTTGTTGGGCTACAGCTCCGAAGACAGCCTTGCGTTAAATGGCATGGAAGACCGCCGGATGTCCTGGGACGCGGGGTTGAAGGCGGCGCTCGCATTACCCTGGGAAGGCGCAACGGCTCACGTAAAATTGTTGAATGACATTCTATCGCGTTATGACGGGCGTGAAGTGGAGGCCGGCCTTTCCAAAGTATTCAAAGGGTCGTTCTTTCAGCTGACACCCGGAGCCGGTGCCCGCTGGCAATCGCGACAACTTCTGAATTATTATTATGGTGTTAATTCAGGGGAAGTACGAGCCAACAGGCCCGAATATCATCCGGGCAGCGGGGTGGAATATTTTACGAATGTATTGTTTAATTTCGGGATAACGCCCAACTGGATCGTTGTCACGCGCGCCGAGGTGGATATTCTTTCGCATGAGGTGACCGATAGCCCCATCGTCAGCCGCCATTACGGCCTGAGCGGGGTTCTGGGATTAACGCGAAAGTTTTAATAGGCTGACCCGACCAACATGGCAGGAAGCATGACCAAAGGAACACCGAATAACCGCCAAAAAGATATTTCCCGCGTCTTAAGAGAAAAAAGGGCGCGTCCGGCAAAAATGCTTGCGGCAGGCAAGGGTGGTCTATATAATGGGCTGAATTTTAGTGGAACGGCACAACCTGTGCCAGGAGGAAAACATGAGCGCCGCAATCATTGTTAATCAGGGTAATTTTGAAGCCGAGGTCCTTAAGTCAGACCTGCCCGTGCTCGTTGATTTCTGGGCCGAGTGGTGCGGGCCGTGTAAGATGCTGTTGCCGATCGTCGAAGAGATCGCGAATGAGCTCGCCGGAAAAGTGAAGGTCTGCAAGATCAATGTGGACGATAGCGCTGATCTCGCCGGGAAATATGATGTCATGTCTATTCCAACGCTGTATATTTTTAAAGGCGGCAAGCCCGTGGATCAGATGGTCGGCGCCTTGCCTAAGGGCAAGTTGCTCGAGAAATTAAAAGCCCATATATAATCGGAGCGGGAATGTACCTTACTTTTTGTAAATCCAAGATCGGCCATGCGACTATTACGCAGGCCGAATTGTATTATGAAGGCAGTATCACGATTGATGAGAATCTCATTAATGCCGTCGGGATCATCCCGGGTGAGAAGGTTGAGGTGTTGAATATCAATAATGGTGCCCGCCTTGAAACGTATGTGATCGCCGGTAAAGCCGGTTCCGGCCAGATATGTTTGAACGGCCCTGCGGCCCGCCAGGGGCACGTCGGCGATAAACTCATCA
>JADFWS010000073.1 GCA_015234065.1 Candidatus Omnitrophota bacterium | reverse complement strand
GAACACTGGGATCATATGTTGCCGCAGTTCGTGAAGATCTATCCGCGGGATTTTCGCCGCGTTGTGGAAGAAATGGCAAAAGCCGAAATGGCTCAAGCATAACGAGGTTGGGAACACATGGGTGAACCAAAGGGTTTTTTAAAGCACAGCCGTCAGGAATATTCCAAAGCGCCGGTAGGCGAGCGCCTGAAGCATTGGAACGAATTCATTACGCTTCCGGATGATCCAGCGCTGGCCCAACAGGGTGCGCGGTGTATGGATTGCGGTGTGCCGTTCTGCCAGTGGGGATGCCCCATCGGGAACATTATTCCGGCGTGGAACGACCTGGTGTACAAAGGCCAGTGGAAAGACGCGTTCGATCGTTTGCAGAAGACGAATAATTTTCCGGAATTCACGGGCCGTGTGTGTCCGGCGCCGTGCGAGAATTCTTGCACGCTCGCGGTCAATAATCCGGCGGTCACGATCAAGAATATCGAGCTTGCGGTGATCGAACATGCGTATGAGAACGGCTTCATCAAGTCTGAGGCGCCCAAGTCGCGCACAGGTTTTAAAGTGGCGGTCATTGGTTCCGGCCCGGCGGGTTTGGCGTGCGCGGACCAGCTGAACAGAAAAGGCCACAAGGTCACGGTGTATGAAAAGAATGAATTTGTGGGCGGGCTTTTAACGCTCGGCATTCCGAATTTTAAGCTGGAAAAATCGGTGGTTGAGCGCCGCGTCAAGCGCATGGAGAACGAAGGTATTGTGTTCAAGACAGGGGTCAATGTCGGAGTTGATGTGGATCCGGCGGAATTGCGCCAGAAATATGACGCGATCGTGTTGTGCGGCGGCGCGGAGCATCCTCGTGATGTGGCGATCCCTGGGCGTGAGCTTAAAGGTGTGCATTTTGCCATGGAATTTTTATCGCAGCAGACGCGCAAATTGTTGGGTGAAAAGATCGATCCGAAACAAATGATCGATGCCAAGGGCAAAAAGGTTGTTGTTCTCGGCGGCGGTGATACGGGTTCCGATTGTGTCGGCACGTCCAATCGTCAGGGCGCGGTGTCTATCCAGCAGTTTGAGCTTTTGCCCAAGCCGCCCGAGGCACGCGACGCGAACAATCCGTGGCCGAACTGGGCATTTATTTTGCGCACGTCCACGTCTCACGAAGAAGGCTGTACACGTGATTATAATATTTTAACGAAAAGTTTTTCCGGCGCTAACGGCCAGTTGAAGAAGCTTCATGCTGTGCGCGTGGACTGGTCAGGTAAAGGGCCGGATGGCCGACCGGCCATGAAAGAAGTGCCGGGTTCTGAATTTGAAGTTGAATGTGAGCTGGTATTTCTGGCGCTCGGGTTTTTAGGGCCGGTGAAGCAGGGCCTGCTCGAAAAGCTTGGCGTTGAACTGGATGCCAGGGGAAATGTGAAAGCCGGGGCTAATAAAATGACATCGGTTCCGGGTGTGTTTACGGCGGGCGACATGACGCGCGGGCAGTCTTTGGTCGTGTGGGCGATCTATGAAGGTCGCGCTGCGGCAGAGGGCGTGCAGGCGTTTTTGTCGGCAAAGCGGAAATAAAAGGTTAACAGTCAAGAGGTGGGTATGCGTAAGGTATTATGTGCGGTCATGATCGCGGTTATCGCGTTCACAGGGTGTGCCAAAAAGGATACAACGCCGAAAAATGTCCAGGAAGCGAGAAAGTTCCTGGTCGCGGGCATGATGCTTTTGAAACAGGCGGAGCCGATCAAGGCAGTTGAAAGTTTTGCGAATGCGATCAAGGTCGCGCCGGAATATTTTGAAAGTTATTATGTTTTGGCTGAGACGTTCATTCATTTAAAGCAGTATCCGCAGGCGATCTCGATCCTCAACGCCGCAGGGACACGTTTCCCGACGAACGGGTATGCGTATTATCTTCTGGCGATCGCGGAAGAGGGCGCGGGCCAGACGATCCCGGCGATCGTGGCGGCGCGTAAGAGCATGGAGCTCATGGTGGCGGCAAAAGATGAACAGGGCATGAAGCGCGCGACGATCTTGGTGGCAGCGCTGATTGCTTCGGCCAAGCAGGAGTCTGAAGACAAAGCTGTGGCGAATGCTGAGAAAGATGCCAAGGCAGCGCCAAAGGCCGCGCCGGTTGTTGCCGCTCCGACGATTGCCGTACCTGAAGCTGTTGAGCCAACAGAGGTTAAATAAAACGCACGTCATCCTGAGGCGAAGTGCATGTCATCCTGAGGCGAAGCCGAAGGATCTCCTGGATTAGTTTGTTGGCAAGGCTTTTGAGTGGACTAAAGAATTTGGGGATTCTTCGCCTGCCGGCTCAGAATGACGGCTTGCGGCTCAGAATGACGGCGATTAGGAGGCATATGGCGTTCGCAGCTGTTATTGTCTCTGCGCTTGTGTATTCTTTGTCGTATCCGAGCAGTATCAGCACATTAGGGTTTGCATCAGGGGGATGGCTTTTTGCCATCCCCTTTTTATTGGTGTTGCGCGGAAAGCCGTTGAAACAGCGCCTGTGGCTTGGCGCGTTATGGGGTTTTGTAGCGTACGGCGTCCATGCGGCCAGCATTATGCCCATTAGCCTGGTCGGATGGCTGGCTTTTGTCCTGTCGCTGACCATTCAGCCAATTCTTTTTGCGGCGTTATGCCGGAGGTGTCAGCAAGATGTCCCGACTTTTTCGGCACGCGTGCGCGCGCTTTTTTATATTCCCTCGGCATGGGCCGCGAGTGAGTTTTGCCGTAATTGTTTTCTGGGCGCGTTCACGTGGTCTCTGGCGGATTCCCAGGCTTGGCATCCATCCATGATCCAAGCCGCTCAGTTCGGCGGCGTGTATGCGGTGAGCTGGATCATGATGTTCGTGAACGCGGCGTTATATTTCTGGATCTCCGGGCGGGCCAGTGGGCAGGCGGGCAAGCGAACGTATTTATTTATGCTCGCGGCGGTCACGGCGTTCTCATTGAATCTCATTGGAGGGGCATGTATCGTGAGCGTGTTCGTTCGTCCGGAGTCGGGGGTTGTGCGCCTTGCGACGATCCAGGCGAATATCAGCAAGCGCGATAAAATGGATCCAAAAAAGTATGATGATAATGTGGCACGCCACCTGATCCAGACCAAAAAAGCGCTGATCAATGCCTGGCCCGACCTGATCGTCTGGCCCGAAACCGCGCTGTCCGTTGATATCATGAAAGATATAAAATGGGGCTCAAGGATCTACGGGCTCGCCGGGCAGGACAACACCAGTTTTTTGTTCGGGACGGTGCGCTACGAAGAAGAGGAATATTATAACAGCGTCCTTTTATTGTCGCCGGTCAGTGGCTGGCGCGAGGAATACCATAAAAAGAAACTGGTCCCGTTCTGTGAATATCCGCTGTTGGCAGGGGTGCATCCGTTCTTTAAAACATGGAGCGCGTTTTGTTTTTTGTCCGGGACGCGTTCTGGTATTATGGACCTGGATGCCGGATTTGCGAGGAGCTTCAAGCCCGCGGTGCGCTTTGGGACAGCGCTCTGCTCGGAAGAAGCATATCCCGGGCTTTTTCGGGATATGGCCCGTCAGGGCGCGGGATTTTTTGTGGTCCTGCTTAATGACGGCTGGTTCACCTGGCCCGAGTCTTTCAGGATCCACGCGGCGATGGGGGCACTCAGGGCCGTGGAAACGGGCCGTCCGTATATACGCGCGGCGAACAGCGGGCTTACGATCGCGTTCGACGGGCATGGCCGCGTGATCAATGGAAAAGCCCCGATCCTTTTTTCCGAAGGGTATGGCCTGTTCGATATCAGCCCCAGGTATGTGGATACATGGTATGTGCGATTCGGAGATATCTTTGCGTGGCTGTGCGTGATATTTGTTATAATAAGCATCGGAGTGCGCGTTAGCCTGAAGCGAAGGCGAAAGTATCCGGAGTGCACGTCATCCTGAAGCGAAGGCGAAAGTATCCGGAGTGCACGTCATCCTGAGCCCGCAGGCGAAGGATCCCCGGCATTATTTTGTTTATGTACACACGAGACACAAAAATGAAAACATTTCTTTTAATGATTCTTTGCGTTATGGCTTTCCAGCCTTCGTCTGCGCATGCGGCGGCGGCGGTGCAGCAGCGCGTCCAGATGCAAAAGCAGATGCAGGCGCAGGCTCAGCAGCAATATTATCAGCAGGCGGCGGCGCAACAGCAGGCCGCGCAAGTGGCGGCGTATCAGCAGGCGGCGGCACAACAACAGGCCGCCGTGGCCAAGGCAGAATATCAGCAGGCATATCAGCAAGCCGCGTATCAGAAGGCGGCTCAGGAATACGCGGCGCAAAAACAGGCCATGGAAGTCGCGGTCGCCCAGAAGCGAGCACAACAGCAAGCGATCGTTCAGGCAACGGGGCAGGCCCAGCAGATGGTGGCCCAACAGCAGGCGGCGCAGGTAGGCCAGGCTGTACAGCAGATCGCGTATAAGCGCGCCCAGGAAACGGTCATGGCGAATCAGGCCCAGCAGGTGGCGGCTGCGCAGATGAACGCGCAGGTCCAGCAGTACGCGATGTATCAGGCCAAGCGCAAGGAAGCCATGACCATGCAGGTCGCGCAGGTATCTGCCGCGAAGCAGGCGATGACTGCCAAGCAGGCGATGGAATATAAAGCGCAGCAGGCTGCGCAAAATGACGCGGCTACGAAAGCCGCGGGTGACCAGGCGCTGACTGATGCGGTCGCCGAGCGTCAGGTGCGCGAACAGGCTGAAGGGGTCGAGCGCCCTGCTGGCCAGGAAACCGAAGCGGATATCCATGATGTTTGGGCCGCGCTGGATAAAGCGAGCGAGGCATGGGCGCTCATTATCGACGATAACATGAAAGTGTTGACCGTTGCCGAGTATATTGATCGTTATCGCTCTATGGGCGTTAAGATCAGCAAGTCTCCGGGATATTATGCGAAGCTCATCGATATGCTGGCTAAAAATGTGCCTGGCCTTCTTTCAGGCACGTTCATGAATGTCCTCAGTTACGCCGCGATCGCGGAATACGATTTCGAGAACGGCCAGAACAAGGATGAGCTCGCCAAAAAAATGCTCGGGGAAGCATCCTTTGCCAGCAATCGCGCGCGGGTGTTCGGCAAGTAATGCAGGTCGACATGTTATACTTAAGTTTTTAAGGAGATATTATGGTCAAGAAGATCCAGGTGAATTTAGCAGTTGAAGCAGAATTGCAGGTCCTTCGGAAGATCGTGGATATCACGACATCTGAGGCCGGGCTTGACGGCGTTCTGGCGGAAGTGATCAAGACGGTCACCGAGCATGTGAAGGCCGACTCGGTTTTTATTTATCTGTTTGATGAGGCGCATCAGAACCTTATTTTGCGCGCGTCGAAAACGTCGCATAAAAAAGAGCTCGGATGCGTGAGCCTGAAAGTCGGCGAGGGCCTGACCGGCTGGGTCGCTAAAAATGTTCAGCCGCTGGTGATCAAAGAGGGCGCGTATAATGATCCGCGTTTTAAGGCGTTTGATGTCCTGCCCGAAGATCGTTATGAAGCTTTTCTGGCGCTGCCCATTACGTACAAGGGTAAGGCCATCGGCGTCATCAATCTGCAGTATAAAAAGCCGTATGATCCGATCCCGTCGGCCGTCGACCTTCTCGGCATGATCGCGCGCCAGGTGGGCGGTGTGATCGAGCATGCCAGGCTGTACAGCGATATCAAGACCAAGGCGGTGCAGTTCGACAGCCTGATCAAGGTCAGTAAAACGATCACGTCGGAGAAGTACCTGGATGAGATCCTGAACCTGATCGTGCTGGTGACCGCGGAAATGCTGAATTCCAAGATATGTTCGATCATGCTTCTTGACCCCAAGGGCGCGGAGCTTGCGATCAAGGCGACACAGAGCCTGTCGGATGATTACAAGAAGAAAGCCAACCTGCGCGTGGACTCGAGTCTGACCGGCGAGGTCATTAAAACAAAGAAGCCTTTGGTCGTGGACGATGTCCGCCGGGAGAAGCGGTATTTTTATCGGGAGATCGCGGTCAAGGAAGGGCTGTCGTCCATGCTTGCGGTGCCGATGGTCGTCAAGGATAAGGCGATCGGGGTCATTAATGTGTACACCAAAGAGCCGCATGCGTTTACGGATGAGGAGATCGATATTCTGCAAATGATCGCGAATCAGGCCGCGGTGTCGGTTGAGAATACCAAGCTTATGGAAGAGGCGTTCAAGGCTAAAGACGCGCTGGAAACGCGCAAGCTTGTTGAGCGTGCCAAGGGGATCCTGATGAAAATGAACAATTTAAGCGAAGATGCGGCGTACCGCATGATCAATAAAAAGAGCATGGATTCCTGCAAGTCTATGAAAGAGATCGCGGAGTCGATCTTGCTTATGGCAGAATTTCAGCGGCCCTAGCGCGGCCTTTGCATTTCTTACTTTTCGCTCATTTGATTGCCCCGCCTCCATATAATAAGGTATACTTTAAGCATGCGGGCACATGGTGTCCGTAATGTGTTGTGATGATGGAAACTTGAAACAAGGAGCATACATGAACGCCTGTTTTTATCTTGCCCTGTTGATCACCGCGTTTTTGTCCACGAACGCCTATGCCGGTAAATACACGATCACTACATATTATCCGGCGCCGACCGGTGATTATGACACGCTCAAGGCCAATACTTTTACAACAACGGGCAATGTGGGGGTCGGCACCGCCACGCCACAGGACCTGTTACATGTCTATTTGAATAATGCCGCCCAGAACGGCATGACGATAGAAAATTCCGGTGTTGGCGGCGCGCAGATGGTATTAAAGAATGCGGGTGTTACGTGGACAGCGGCGGTCCCTGGCGCCAGTACCGATCTGCGTTTTCACGACGGGACTGCAGACCGGGTGACGTTTCAGGATGGTGGCAACGTCGGCATTGGGACAACCGCGCCTGCCGCAAAGCTGGCTGTTTCTGGTGGTGCCGTATTTTCGAGTAATGTGGGGATCGGCACAACGAGCCCGCAGGCGTTGCTGGATATTCAGCATCCAGTCACGTTGAGTGGTGCTGTCGCTAAATTCGGCAGTATGAGCTTTGAGTATAAATATTTTAATCTTGGGCCTGGCGGCGTCTTCCAATTAAATGAAATTTGCCTTGAAGCACCATGTGATGGCACAAAAGCAAGTATAGGTTTTGGTTCAGCCTCTTTCGGAATACAGCCCACGTTTACTCTTTTGTCTGGTGCCGGAAGAGACCTGGCATTGGGCAGCGCCATAGGAACCGTTTCAATAACGATTGCATCGGCTGGCAATGTCGGCATCGGGACAGCGAGTCCGGGCGCCAAGCTGGAGGTCGTCGGAGGAAATCTGAATATTCCGTCCACTGCCTTGACGTTTAATTCTTTAACCAAAGACGGAACGGCTGGGATCGCGGCTACAGATTTTGGAAGCATTTTTGGTGAACATGATGCGGGAACAGAGATTTCACGCCTGGTGATACAGATCGAGGATAATAGCGAGGATTCTATTGTGATGCGTACTGCTAATTGGTATCCGACGGGAGTTCTTCACAGGGATTCTCTCACGGCGGATTACGATAAAGTTATTTTAGTTAAAGATGGCGGCAACGTCGGCATCGGGACAACGGCGCCAATGGCAAAGTTGCATATTGTAGCTCCCGGAAGTGTCGGAGGGCCAGAGCCGTTAAGGCTTCAAAGTAACAGCACTTTTTTAAGTGCCGCCGACAAGGATGGGAATAACACCTTTGCGATCAATAATAACCCGTGTGACAATGCCAACGGTTTTTCGTGTCAACATCTGGCCTTTTATGGCAATACCAATGGCACTGACGGTTGGTATTCGTTTATGCGTTCTTTTAAAGCGACCAAAAATCTTTATTTGGCGGATAGCGGCGGCAATGTCGGGATCGGAGTTTCTGCCGCTGACCCCTGGCCCGCCACGGGTGTCAACCCCGACACCAGCGCCAGCCTTCCGTTCAAACTTGTGGTGAACGGCAGTGTTCAGGCCAGCGCATTTTATTATTCGTCATCCGATGAGCGCTTGAAAACAAAAATTACGCCGATCCCGGACGCGCTGGCTAAAGTGCGAGCAATGAACGGCGTGTATTTTAATTGGAAGAAGACGCCGCAGGATCGCAATGTGGGCGTGATCGCGCAGAATATTGAAACAGTTCTTCCCGAGGTTGTTTCTACGGATAAAAACGGGTTTAAATCCGTGCAGTATAGTAATCTTGTCGCGGTGCTCATTGAGGCCGTGAAAGAGCAGGATAAAAAGATCACAGAGCTTGAGAAGAAACTCGACGCGCTGACGCAAAAGAAATAATGTAGAGCCTGTTTATGCGCAATATAAAAATTCTTATCCTGATTGCTGCGGCAGTTTTGGCGATGTCATCGAGGCTTTCTTATGCGGATTGCGAGCCGCAAGATCCCAAGTATTCAGGTTCAGGCGTAAACACCGTGGCTTGCGGCTTTAAGGCAACCTATCCGTCTTCCAGTGTGATCAATTTTGCGACGATTTCTCCCCTGGGCGATTTAAATGACAGCGCTAGTTGGGCGGATCATGACGTTGATTCAGAGTGTTTTGCTCTTTATGACGAAAATCCTGGATCTTATGGAACGAATCAAGGTTGTTTTTATGATAAATATTACAATATAACTAACCTTGGTTTTCCGGATATCGATGGTCAATCAGTGCTTCAGCTAGGCCCAGCATGTCCTGATACGCGGGCCATGTTTGTTCCAACGCGATCTCCTAGAGAGTGGCAGCAGTACAAGTATGCTATGGGTGTATTTACCTGTTCTAGCATCACACAGGATCATTTGAAGCTTCCCGCAGGTAATTTGTGCGATAATTATACAGTGTCGAATTGTGTCTCAGGTTATGAGTTTGCAGATAGTGCCAATCCGCCGGCATATCAATGCCAAAGCGGAATTTGGCAAAAAACCGCAGGAACAGGGACCTGTCAGGACAAGTGCATAAAGCATCCTCTGGACTGCTCGAATTATTGTACGAGTACAAATTCCCCAGGTTATTATAAAAGTGGTGGATTCTGTTCTTTAGGGGCCTGTTCTTTTCCAAGTTCCCAGGATTGTTCCGGTACGAACGAATGTTTAACGTATTCGTGTGATGCGATCAATGGGTGTCAAACATCTTATTCGGCCACTCAGGGGATTGGTTGCGGAACACCGTCTTGCGGCTCTGATGGAATAACGTATACATCAGGTGTTTGCACGGATGGTACGTGTGTATATACGCCCGGGGCTTGTGGAACGAGCACGTCATGCGCACGGATGGTACGTGTGTATATCCGCCCG